>CAMNPQ010000144.1 GCA_946548305.1 uncultured Pseudobutyrivibrio sp. | reverse complement strand
ATCATAATCAGGTTAAAAAGTATTATCCGAAAATATCACCATATAAAGATATCCCCTCTTACATCTTTTGAAGAAATGGTGCGAACTCTGAGTGAGGATATTACTGAATCACCTAAAGCAGCTGCAATATTATCTTCGGAAATCATGGCTCGTGAGAAAATCATGAGCCAGATATTTCCAGAGATTAAAATAGCACTTCTTCATACAAGAAGCAGGGCTGTTAAAGAATGTGAAGTGGTTACAGCAAGCTGTGAAAACCAGGGGCTACTGACAGGAAAAGGTCTGGAAAATATACAGGCTGTGGTATGCATGGTGATGCCACTTGATGAACATAGTAAAGAAAATTCTGGGATGCTAGGAAGAATAAGTAGCGCAATTATAGAGGATGAACATTTTCTTTCAGATATTCAAAAAGGGAAAGAGGATGCAATCAGAAATAGGCTACAGGAAATACTAAAGGCATATTTCAGTGAGCAATTGAATGAGTTATAAATGGAGGTTTTGCGTTGGTACTCGAAAAGAATCATATTTTTTTAAATCAAAAACCAGATACTAAAGAGAATGTTATCAAAAGAATTGGCGAGATTTTTTCTTCTGAAGGCTATACAGACGAAGAATATACTCAGGCAATGCTTGAGAAGGAAACAATTTTTAATACTTACATGGGCAATTTTGTTGCTTTGCCACATGGAATAGAAGAAGCAAAAAAAGATATAAAAAAGACAGGAATCGTGCTTATTACAGTGCCTGAAGGACAGGACTGGGGTGCTGCAGAAAAAGCCAAGGTTATCATTGGAATTGCAGCAGTTGGTAATGAGCATTTAGAGGTCCTTTCCAAGATAGCACTTTCATTTTCAGATGCAGCAGGTATAGATAGGCTGTTGACTATGTCAGAGGATGAGATTAGTGCCATGTTTGAAGGCTAAGGACATTTGTGTAATAACGGAGGAATCACTCAAATGAAAACAAGAGCAGTTAGAATGTATGGTGAAATGGATTTGAGACTGGAGGAGTTTGAACTTCCAGAAATCAAAGACGATGAAATATTGGTTAAGGTAATTAGCGACAGTATTTGTATGTCGACATATAAATTGGCAAAACAGGGCAAGAAGCATAAAAGAGCACCACAGGATATAGATGTTAATCCTATAATCACAGGTCATGAATGCTCAGGAGTTATCGTTCAGGTCGGTGAAAAATGGAAGGATAAATATAAAGTGGGAGATAAGTGGGCATTGCAGCCAGCACTTAACTACCAGGGAAAGCTGGACTCTCCAGGTTATTCCTACAGATTTTGCGGCGGTGATGCCACATACTGCATTATGCCACATGAGGTAATGGAATTGGATGCACTCCTTCCATATGATGGAGAAGCTTTTTATCAGGCATCACTTGGCGAGCCTATGAGCTGCGTTATCGGTGGATATCATGCAAACTACCACACAAACAAGCAAAACTATAATCATGCCATGGGAACAAAAGAAGGCGGCAATATCCTTATCATGGGTGGCTGTGGTCCTATGGGACTGGGTGCTGTAAGCTATGGTATCAGATTTGAAAACAAGCCAAAGAGAATAGTTGTTACAGATGTGGATGATGCAAAGCTTGCAAGAGCTGCATCAGTTATAAGTCCTGAGTTTGCTGCATCAAAGGGTGTTGAACTAATCTATTTCAATTCTTCAAAGGAGAATGCAGAAGAGGAGCTTTTAGCTCTCACAGAAGGACATGGATATGATGATGTGTTTGTATATGTTCCTTTCAAACCAGTGGCTGAAATGGGAGATAGACTTCTTGCCTTTGACGGCTGCATGAATTTCTTTGCAGGACCTACAGACAATCAGTTCAAGGCAGAAATAAATCTTTATAATGCACACTACACAAGTACACACATTTTAGGTACAACAGGTGGCAACAATGATGATTTGCTAGAAGCACTACAATTAGCAGCCAAGGGAGAAATAAATCCATCAGTTATGGTTACCCATGTAGGAGGACTTGATGCTGTGGCATCCACCACCTGCAATCTTCCCAATATTCCAGGTGGCAAGAAGCTGTGCTATACACAGTTTGATATGCCTTTAACTGCAATAGATGATTTTGAAGAGCTTGGAAAAAATGATGAGCTGTTTGCTAAATTAGATGCAAGCTGCAAGGCTCACAATGGATTATGGAATCCAGAAGCTGAAAAAATTCTCTTTGAACATTTCAATGTAGAGATATAATAATCATATGAAACAAATTGATTATCTGATAACTGAGCCAGAGGGGCTACATGCCCTGCCAGCTACAGCGTTAGTTGAAAAACTTAATAAACTGGATTGCCAGATTATTGCGTCCCTAAAGGGAAATGCTGTAGATGCAAAGTCTATGTTTGGATTGATGTCCCTTAATGCCCATTTTGGAGATAAGATTTCTTTTATGGCAAATGGCAAGGATGAGGATTATCTGGAATCTGTGTTAAAAAGATAAAATCAAATGCAAAAGAGTAAGCAGCTTGAATGCTTCCTCTTTTTTCTAAAGTCTGTTTTTATGATAGAAATGAGCAAATGTCAGACCACCTATTAATACTATGGCTGATGCTGCAAGCAGAATCCAAACATTTGAATCCAGCTCAGATAAAGCTGTAAGTCCAGTGGTTTCTTCTGTTGTATCAGTTTCTTCGGTCTCAGCAAAAGCACCTGGACCTCTCATTTGCATGGACTCATCCATATTTTCAGGAGGAGTCATTTCACCTGAGTTTTCCATATTTATATCTGGCATTTCACCTGAGTTTTCCATGCTCTCAGGAGGGGTCATTTCTTCACTTTCTGAGTCAGCATCGGAGTTCATCTGGATGGACATTTTTCCCATGCCACCCATGCCGCCTCTGCCGCCTTGACCCATTCCCATGTTATTTGTCATCCCACCTGTGGCAGAATCGCCAGCTGTGGTGTTTATTTCTTCAAGTGTAATGGATTCTTCTGTATCCCCCATGACAAGGGTGTAGGTATTTCCAACGGACATTTCTGGACTGCTTAGGCTAAGGGATGAAAAACTGTTTGGAACCTCCCAGGTGAGGATGGTGTTTCCATCAGAATCCTTTAACGATACTAAAGTGCCAGCTTCTGCTCCAGTGCTATATGTGTATATAATGGTTGCCTGGGTAGAAGATGAGCTAAAGTTTTCCACCATACCTGAGCTTCCAGCAGCTATAATGTTACCACCTGTGATAATGCATTCACCACCATTTTCACTAGCGAAATCTATTGCGTTATTGGAACCTGTATTTGTCATACTTACCAGAATATTTCCACCAGAAATATAGATATCACCATTTGAATCAATGCCATCTGCATCATTTCCAGAGTCATTTATTATAGTAAGATTTCCTCCACTTATATTTATATAGGTTTCTTCCTCTTCAGTTGATTCATCAGATGACTCATCAGATGTTTCCTCGGATGTCATTTCACCCATACCGCCCATTCCAAAGGAATCAGTAGAGCCACCATTTGCATTTAAGCCATCATCGGTAGGATAGATGGTTACATCGCCACCCACCATATCTATTGTGATAGCTTCTATACCTTCATAGCAGCTATCAATCAGCACTGTGCCGCTTTCAATATAAAAACTTCCATCTGAATGAATTCCATCATCCTCTACATTGATTGTTATATCTGCTGATGCGATATTTAAAGCATCATTTGCCTTTAAGCCATCTTCAGGAGCTGTGACACTGATGGTACCACCTGTGATAATCAAATCATCATTTGAGACAATGCCATGCTGAAAATCTGTGGTTACAGTAAGTGTACCGCTTCCATTTATGGTCAAATCATCATGTGAAAAAATTGCGCTATTGGTGTTGTCCTCCAGGGCTTCATCAGAGTATTCAGCTCCAGTTTCAATATAGTTTTCTGAGCCCTCGGCAAGGGTTAAAAATACTTTATCTGCCTGATCTACTATGATAGCTGCGTCATCTTCACTGTATATGTCTACACCGTCAAGCATGAGCCATATTTTAGAGTATTGCTCCGCGTCAACCACAATACTTCCATCATTTAGAGTTCCACTTACTACATAGTTTCCTGATTGGGAGATGTACACATTTCCATCTAAAACATAGGCTCCTGTGCCAGATACACTGATAGAGTCCCCATCTAAGGTAATAACAGTGGCATCTGACGTATCCCAGTTACCATTTAAATCGTTGGTAGAAAAGTACTCAGAGGAAATATATTCTTCGCTGTCTTCATCTACCACCACAGTCAGCCCCAGCTTTTCACCATTTATAAATAATATAGTTAGGATAATTGCAAAAATGAGAACAATTATGCAGATGATGTCAATTTTCTTATTAGTTGACATATTCTGACCTCCTTATCCCATGTAATCTCCGTTGTAGCTTACTAATACTGCACTTTCAACACCATTCATAGCAGAAAGCTCATTGATAAAATCAGTGTTGTCTTCTTTTAAACGAATTTCAAGATTAAGCTCAAGCTCGCCTTTTTTTGCTGTTTTGCTTTTTACTACAGCCTTTGTAGTCTGCTGCTTTAAGTATTCCATAGCCTCTTTTTCAGTGGCAGCCCCATCACAACGTAACACTACAATGTATGGGTTTACACTTGTTTTTCTGTTTGCAAAAAGCAAAATGATAATACCAATAAGAATGCTTCCAAATACAGCCAGTGGAATCATGCCAGCGGCTAAAACGATACCGGCTGCGATAGCCCAGAATAGAAAAGCTATATCAAGAGGCTCTTTGATGGCTGTACGAAATCTTACGATTGATAAAGCACCGACCATACCTAAAGAGAGAACTACGTTGCTGGTTACAGCAAGTATTACGAAGGTTGCAATCATTGTGAGAGCTACTAGTGTTACACCAAAGTTGGAAGAGTACATTACTCCAGCATAGGTTTTCTTATATACATAAAAAATAAAAAGACCAAGTGCAAAGGACAGAGCCATTGCAATTACCATATCTAAAATGGATATACTTGTTACGTTTTCCAAGAAACTTGTTTTAAAAATGTCACTAAATGTCATATTATTTTCCTCCTAAATTAACCATATATTCTACATTGACTATATTTTGAAAAGGCTTGCGCCCTTGTTTCAGGGATTTGCACCGCATCCTTGATGATTTCCGGAAGGTATGCATCCCATTTTACTTCTAAGATGATAGGGGCATCTCCAGCTGGTACTGTGATGCAATCGGGATTTAGAAAATCCACACTGTTTAAGCCTGTTCTTATATTATAGTCAAGGGTTACACGAACATTTCCAGGTCCATATATGAATGGTTCTCTGGTGTAATCTACAATTGTTACTGGTCGCATTCCCTGGTAATACATTTTGCAGTACAATTCCTTTATAAGTGGCTGGGGAGAATCAATCATCCAGCCTATATCACCATCCACAATTTTCTGAGCCTCTTCCTTTGTAAGAGATGCCTTGTATTTTGTGCCAAGCCCATTTAGCTTGCTTTTTTTCTCCAGATGAATAATAGTAGGATTCAGATTGTAATACCTGATTCGAAATTTTTCTCTGGCATTCACACCATCTATTTTTTCACGAAGAGCTTTATCATCCATATTGTCAAAATAAAGACTTCGTATTAGATATTTTCCATCAATAGCATGGGGGTCAGGGGTTGTAATGGCTGACATCCGTTGCCTGATTGCAAATAAATCAGCCAGGGTTATTGCATGCTTTACTTCATGCCTGTAATGCTTTTCCATACCGTACTCCTTAAAAGTTGTTTTAATTGATGCCTGTAAGAATACAGGGGGAATTTGTGGGATAAATGATTTGAATGTGAAAAGTAGCTGAAATCTGATAGAATATTTTGTATGAAAAAGACAGATATAAAACTTAAGCTTGCAGAGGCAATGAAGGTCTGCATGAAAACTACATCAGTTGAAAATATTACAGTAAAGCAAATAGTAGAAGTGTGCCAGGTATCACGTCAAAGCTTCTATAGAAATTTTATTGATAAATATGATTTGATAAACTGGTACTTTGATTTGCTTTTGGAACAGTCCTTTAAGGAGATGGGCAGTGGAGAGACTGTAAGAGAAGGTCTCATAAAAAAATTCGCATATATAAAGGAAGAGCGTCTGTTTTTTACAGCTGGCTTTAAGGGGGATGAGCAAAACAATCTAAAAGAGCATGATTTTATTATGATATATGAATTTTACTGCTCCCTTATCAGAGAAAAGACTCATGAGCTTCCTGACAAACAGATGAGAAAGCTTCTTGAGATGTACTGCCAGGCATCAGTTTATATGACTGTTCAGTGGCTTATGAAAGGTATGCCAGAAACAGAAGAGGAGCTGGCAGACCTTATGATTGCAGCTATGCCACCATTGTTACACCAGCTGTTTCAAAAGATTGGATTGGTATAGAAAAGCTTTATTTTAAAGGCTTTAATTTATTTTTATAAATGTTACACATCAAAGAATCTGTAACTTATATTTTGCTACACTTAGATGTTAGAATATTATCTGTAGGGTGTGTTAAATAATTAACACAGTAACGATTTATAAAAAAGGAGTGTAGTGTATTATGGCAAACAGAATTTCACTTAATCCAACATCTTATCATGGTGCTGGAGCCATCCAAGAAGTAGTTAACGAGATTAATGGACATGGATTCAAGAAGGCATTTGTTGCTTCAGATCCAGATTTGATTAAGTTTGGTGTTACAGGAAAGGTAACAGAGTTATTAGACAAGGCAAATATCCCTTATGAAATATATTCAGACATCAAGCCAAACCCAACAATTGAGAATGTAAAAAATGGTGTAGAGGCTTTCAAGAAATCTGGTGCAGATTGCATCGTTGCCATCGGTGGTGGTTCTTCAATGGACACATCAAAGGCAATCGGTATCATCATCACAAACCCAGAGTTTGCTGATGTTCGTTCACTTGAGGGTGTGGCTGACACCAAAAATCCTTGTGTTCCTATCATCGCTGTTCCAACAACAGCAGGTACAGCAGCTGAGGTTACAATCAATTATGTAATCACAGATGTAGAAAAGGAAAGAAAGTTTGTATGTGTTGACACACATGATATGCCAATCGTAGCAGTAGTAGACCCTGAGATGATGTCTTCAATGCCAAAGGGACTTACAGCTGCTACAGGTATGGATGCTCTTACACATGCTATCGAAGGATATACAA
>CAMNPQ010000143.1 GCA_946548305.1 uncultured Pseudobutyrivibrio sp. | reverse complement strand
CTATGACGCAAACTACACTGCCCAGGGAAGAGGAGGCGGAAAGCTTGTCTGGTGCAATAATGAATATGATTATCCTCACGCATGCGCACTTCTATATGCCAGAACTGGGATAAGGAGATTTTTGGACTACAACATTGCTTCTGCCAGCCATTGGATGGATGTTGACGTATGCCACTATCACAAAAATCCCCTTTATATCGGCGGTCAGTGGGAACACACCGCAGGCCACGTTATAAACGGTGTAATGGTCTGTTCTCATGAATGGGTTGAGGGACTTTTAGACTATTATCACTTCACAGGTGACGAAAGAGGTCTTGAAACAGCCATTGGAATCGGCGAAAACGTCATGAAACTCCTTGATATGCCTATGTATGCAAAGGCTGGTGAAGCCAACGCAAGAGAAACCGGATGGGCACTTAGAACACTGACTGCACTGTACATAGAAACCTCTGACAAAAAATGGCTTACCAAGTGTGAAAAAATACTTGATGACTTCAAAATCTGGGAAAAACAGTATGGCCACTGGCTCGCTCCTTACACCGATAACACTATAATCCGTGTAGGCTTTATGATATCAGTTGCCATTGGCTCTCTCATGCGCTACTACAGAGAATTTCCCGATGAAGAACTCAAAGGGATGATTCTTCGAGCAGTTGATGACATGATTGAAAACTGCTATGAGGAAAACATAGGTTTATTCTATTACAAAGAGCTCCCATCTCTTAACAGACTTGGAACCAACACACTTCTTTTGGAATCACTTACCATTGCTTATGATCTGACAGGTGATACCAGATATCTTGAATACGGAATAGGCACTTTCAGAAATGCCGTATCAGATGCCCCTTCCTACTCTTCTACAAAAAGAAAGGAAGAAAACGCTGTACTTGTCGGAAATGTAAGCAGCAAAAACTTTGCCCAGAGTCTGATACCGATTTCCGGATTTTACAGGGCTTTGGCAGAAGCCGATATGCTTAAACAGCTATAAATTTGCATACAGTATAGGAGTCCATGAGTTTATTCTTCTTCCGAGCAGTATCCACGAGTGCATCTTAGTCCCAAAGGTCGGGGAAGTGGACATGGAAATGTTCGAGAACATGGTGAGGGAAGTCAATACAACAACGGTTGACCCGTTGGACAGGCTTATTGACAGGGCATATCTGCTCACAGCATGAATAGGGCAGGATTTACAGAGTGAGGAGAAGCCTACAGGCCTCTTCTCACAGAAAGGAGGCAGAGGGAACATAATAATTTAAGCAGAGAGTACCAAGCCCTTCCCAATTATCTGTTGCAAATCCCGTTGACAAACGCTACAAAACAGGCAAAATCACCTAGAACTTTCCTGTCATCCGATAGCTTTAATCTCCAAGAATTATCCACTTTCTCAGCTTCACACAGCCTACTAAGAATATTGACAGAAGTGATAAAACTATTATGAAGGGCTGTCCTGTATGCGTCTTTTTCAGCTCTTTCTTCGGTACTTAATAATTCCCATTCACACCGCACACCTGCATATTTAAAAGCTTTGGACAAAAAATCATTATAAAATTCCATCTTGTCGGCAGCCTGAAGATTTGTAATGCAGTTATTTAGGTCAGTCAGAATCTGACACATATCATCAAAGCTTAGCTTTTTGCCTGAGAGTTTATTAGTGTATGTAGAATAATTGTTCATTTACTTATATCCATTTCAATTACAGCATCAGCAATCTGGCCATTTTCTTTTGCTTCCAGATACAGCTTTTTTCTTGATTTTTCATCGAGAATAACGTATGAATCAGTCTCTGGGGACGTCTGTTTTTGAGATTTCTTTTTATCTTTAGGCAATTTATTGTTCCTCCGTTTGTTAACACATTAGTCTTTGTGATTATCTGTTAGCGTGCTCACTGATTGCCTCAGCTGTCCATACTTCGGTATCGTGACTGGTGATAGCATCTCCAAGTGAGAAGCAACCGTAATGACGTGATGCATAGAATGAAGCAGTTGCTTTAAGCCATTTGGATTTATCAGTGTCAAGGGTGACGCACTCATATTTGGTAAGTGCTGTAACATCGATGATTGACCATTCACCGTTAAGATATACAGCAACCGCAGTATGAACGCTATTCTCTACGGAAGTAGCAGGAATACCGTGATGTCTGCACATTATGACCATAATGTTAGTAAAATCCCAACACACGCCTACGTGGTTACCAAGTGCATAATACTTGTCGTCATTATAGACGCCCGCTTTGTTTGCACGGGAAACCATATTAAGTTCACTCACACGGTATTCATCATACGCGTAGTTCTTCACAATATAATCTGTGAATGCCAAAACTTTGACTTCATCAGACCACTTATCATTAAGAACAAGCTCATCACTGATATCCTCGAAGGCTTTGACGTGGGTGACGTGGTCACCTGTACCTGATGTAGGATAGGTGATTAGCTCATTGCTAAGATAATCTTTAGTGTCAGCATCAGCCATAAGTTTCTGGAAGGCATCATAGTCTTCCATGCTGATTTTATCGTTGGTTACTCTGCAGGCTTTCGCAGTTTTGCCATCATAGTAGATGTAACCGTAGATAGCACTGAGATTATCAGATGCAGGCGTTGCTTTGATTCGATAGATACCCTGGGCGTCTTTTGATGTGAAGGTGTAATATGCAGTTGCATCTTCAACAAGCTTACCGAGATTCTTAACAGATGTGGTGTTTCTTTCCGCATCTTTGATATAATCTATCTCGACAGACTTAAAAGTCGTATCGCTGGAAATATGACTGTAAGCAGTGATGGAAGCTTTCTTACCTGAAGTAGCAACATCAATGCCATAATAACCCTCGAAATCAATGGTATCTGTATCATAGAACCCATAGTGTCTTTCGTTCCTGAAGCTATATGCTGTTATATTATACGTTCTGTTTTCTAATGTATATCTGTCAGATGCAATGTTAACAGTCGAAGCTGTATTTTTTGCTTCGACAGACAAGCTAAATGGTGATGTAAATAATAAAAGGAAGAGTATGACAATGCCTGTTATCCTGTTTTTCATAATCTGCCTGCTTGCCTCCTTAATTCTTCAGCTTGGTTTTTGAGGGCTTTTTTCTGACCGAATGAACTATGCTTTGCCTGCTGTTCAAGATTTCTTGCTTCATCAAGAAGTCTGTCGCGTTCACGCTTATTGGCGTGATACATACGTGTTTCCTGGTCAAGGCTTGCTTTGTAACCATTAAGCCATCTCTGGGCTTCGTTTGTATTTGAGCTGTGTTTTTGAGTGAATTTACCGACCAGACGAAGACCGATACCAATCAAGATAACTGTTATCCCTATGGAGGGGTCAGCCAAGAGGCACAGTATACCAAAAGCTATGAATAATGATCCTAAAATTTTGTAAAGCATTTTTTCTCCTTATCTTTGCAATACGATGACAGGTCTGATTCCGACATTATCCCAGAAAAAGTAACTAGCTTCTCTTTTAAAGTATTCAGGGAAGAAGGCCTCTATCATTCTGTAATCTAATAACCTTACAGGGTTGGTAAAAGAGTTGTTATATCCATTTATGGGGTCTGTAATATACTGTTTTTCTTCATCTGTGAAATCCTTTTCTATTCTTCAATGCAAATATCTCATAAAAGCTGTTATCTATGCTGATGCTAAATAAGATAATAGAACATTATTTCTTTATCCAGATTACAGGTCTTATTCCACAGTATTCATCAAACAAAGTAGTTCGGCTGCATGCTACACCAGCTGGCTCCACAACTGTTGCTACTCCATACATGCTGTTATCGTGATAAGCCAAAAGCCATTTTCCAGTTCTTCCTTCATATTCGTCTGGTAATACGTAACCATCATTGAAATATGTCCATGGCTCTTCGGTTCTGAATCCACAGGCTATAGCGTAATCAGTGGCACCACATATGAGGTATGAGCTTTTATACATGATTTCACCTGAGGAAGGGACATTATCAACTATGCAGTCAAAACGGTCTGGTATTTGCTCCATGGCAAGGAGTTGAACATAAGTGGCATCATAAGCTCCTTGCGGACATGTAGGCAAAATTCTTTCCATTTCCTTTTCTGTAAATGCTGTATCTACAAAATCTGTATTAAGTTCATAACATATAGCAGAATCTATAAATTCATGTTTATATTCCTGTGAATAATCATATTTGCCATTGAAAAGAATGAAGTGGCTAATGAGCATAAATCCTTCGTCGTCTTCATCTATGACGTCCCACAGGATTTTTTCTTCACCATTAGTAAGGTTGTTATCCTGCTCGTATTTTCCAAAATATACCTGCCCACCAACGTAGAGGTCTTCGGATTTTAAAGAATCTGATGAACCAAGTGATATAAATAATATGATTCCAATAACTATTACAGCAGGAATAAGAAGCAGGATAGGGCGAAATTTTTTACCTTTCTTAGATTCCGATGTGACTGTTGCAGAGCTTGATTGTATTTGTTTACCACAATGAGTGCAGAAGGTTGCACCATCTACAATTTCTTTTCCACACGAAGGACAGAACATGTTTTTCTCCTTTGTCAAATTGCTATGTGTTGTTTATGATGTGTTTTTTAAAAACCTATGCAAGTAAATATGAAATTATCTAGGCCTTCCTCTATAGTGGGAACCCATTCACCATCTACTTTCTGGACGTCAATTACGAATTCATTATAGATAAAATACTGCGAGTTTCCTGTGGCATATACAGCATCAGCCACCTGCGAATAGATTCTTGCTATGGTCTCAGACTTGTCAGAGTTATAATCTCGGTAAAACTGTATGGCTTTTCCCAATAAGCTTTTTCCTGCATATCTTTGATAGAATGCTTCTAAAGCGTTTTCGGCAACCAGCAGATTATCAATGTTTTGGACGTAAACTGTCACCTTATAGTGGGAAGAACCGACTTTTTCGACGTTTTCTACTTCGTAATACATATAGCGCATAATAGCACCATATATGTCCTGGACATCACTGCCATTTATGTTTGTGACAAGATAATCTCCAACATCGTTATATCCAACTGTCTGATAGATGATACTGTCAACAATAGTATTCATGTCCTCTTCAGGAAGTCCTGTTCGTACTGTTTCGAGGGCACTTTCAGCGACTGTTTTGACAGCCAAAAGCTCTGCCTGACGGGCTTTGTTGATGACAAAAACTATTGCTATGATAGCTACAAAAGCAGCAATCAGTATGTTGCGCAGAGTCTTCTTTTTATCAGTTTTCTTGACGGGCTGTGCTGAAGCAGTGCTATCAGCTTTTAAGTTACATCCGCATTTGGGACAGAACTCCATTTCTTCTGAAAGTTCTTTTCCGCATTTTGTACAGTACATGTTTTACTCTCCTTCTATTGGCTGCGCTTCAATGGCTTTGCTTTGCACGAATTCGTTTATTTCTTTTAATCCTCTGTCGATGAATACAAGAAGAACAATCCATATTGCAATCATGAGAACTATATATCCTAAAGGAACATTTAATATTGCTGGAAGCTTGGAAGGAATAAAGCTGTCCCATAGTCCATGCAAAACTACAGGAATCCAAAATATTTTTAAAAACTTACCGTGTATCAGTACATCCCAACTGAAATCTCGTCCTTCAAGTGCATAGACAAGAGCAAAACCAGCAACAGCAGTCCAGGCTACGTGACCACCTGGAGATAAGAACCCCCTCATTACTGTGTTTGTCATCATTCTTGAATAAAACCCTCTAAAGAATTCAGAAACAGCAATATCAGCATATCCGTTGGTCATACAGTATTCATAGGTATTAATGCCGCCGTATATTCCATTTCTAAGTGCATATCCTGCAGATTCAAAAACAGCAAATCCTGCTCCTACAGCCCCACCAGCTACAATTCCGTTAAGAAGCCACTTTTTACCTTTCATTTTGCTTATAAGGTATGCAGCTATGAGAACTTTTCCTGTTTCTTCTATTAAACCTGTCAACATCGAAGGAAGAATATCGCCAGTTCCACTGCCATCGATGTTGTCAAATAGAAATAATGTAGTCACTAATGAAGCTGCACCACCCAGCAAAAACATTTTTATCAGGTTTATGAAACTAATGTTTCTTGGAACGTTCATTTCAAAAAATAGTACAAGCACTGTCATAGGAATGGCAAGCGAACCTATAAAAAGTATGTCTGGCAGGACATTGGGATTGCTGAAATGTTTATAAATGAAAACCAGTATTGCAAATGCTATTATCAATACAAGCCCAACTCTGCTGTAAAGCCAGGGCTTGGGCCATTCGGCTAAAATGTCTTCTTCTTTTGGTGTGGTGGTTGAAGTGCCACATATAAAAAGAGACTCTGACTCTTCCTGACCATGATGTTTAAATACATCAGTATAAAGGTCTTTGAGGTGTAAAGCGACAGCTCCTTGTCCTCCTGCTAAGGAATTGATACGTGAAGTGAGAGCATCCATTCCTTTAACTTTTGATACTGGTTTAGCTTTAATCTGGGTATTGTCTGGGGTACCAGCTTCGCCAACTGGGGTACCGCATTTAAAACAAAACTTCTGAGATGAATCTGTTATTTCTTGACCGCATTTAGCGCAATACATATTTTTTTCTCCATTAAGTTGATTATTTGAATAGGATTACTTTGTTGAAATAGAGCGAAGGATATTTTGTTTAAAAATGCTCAAAATTTAGCATATTAGCAATATAATTATTATAGTAGTTTTACCTACTATATTCAACTATTAATGAAGCGGAAATAGTAGCAATAATGCTATTATTCCAATGGTTGACAGAACTTGTGAAATATTATTTCTATAATAAATTGGCGTGATATAGTAGGCGTGCCAATCATATCTAAACCTACTATGTAAAATAAACTTTCCTTATAAATACACATGGAGAGTTTACTGCATGATTACATACAAGCCCTTATGGGAACTGCTCAAAAAGCGAGGCATCAGCACTTACAGTCTGATATATACATACGGGATAAACAGCTATACTATCGATAGGCTGCGGCATGATAAGCCGCTGAAAACCACTACGATAGACAATTTATGTAACAGACTTCATTGCGATATCACGGATGTGATGGAGCATACGCAGGACCCAACAGATGAATTCCTGCCATGATGAATTAGAGGTCAGTAGCGATTGAGTCAAGTATTTGGGGTCAGATACTTCATTATTCTGACATTGTTGCTGCTACAGCGAGTGAGAAACA
>CAMNPQ010000142.1 GCA_946548305.1 uncultured Pseudobutyrivibrio sp. | reverse complement strand
ATATGGCATTTGGATAAGCTGGATTTACACTAAATGCCGGTAAGGACTTAAAATGAACCAAAATAATACTGATAAAAGAAAATATATTCCATGGATTTTCATTCCATGCGTATTGGCTTTCGTAATACAAATCGTCATAACTATAATAGTGATGGAAGGCGGGGCGGTATACGCCCTGGGCTCTTTCAAAGGAAACACATTCGATGAATTGATAAGTTATGTTTATGACACTGCATTTTCTACAGCCACAAATGGCTTAATATATCTGCTATATTCTGTCATCGGTATTATTGTATTTTTTAGCATATACCATAGCATGTTTATGAAGGACAGTACCTATAGCTTACGGGGTAAATCAAAAAATCTGCCTGCTACTTTGGCTGGTGTGGTGCTGTTTTGCGTCGGTATGCAATATGTGAGCATGTATTTAGTGAGTGCTCTTTCTTCTGCTTTTCCAGCCTGGCTTGAGGAGTACGAACAGCTTTTGGAATCGGCTGGTTTAGAGGGAGAGCTTTCTCCTTTGATGGCTCTTTACGCTTTGCTTTTAGGACCTATAGTGGAAGAAATCGTCTTTAGAGGAATCACACTATCGGCAGCCAAAAAAGTTATGCCATACTATCTGGCTATAGTAGTTCAGGCACTTTTATTTGGAGCATTCCATATGAATGTCATTCAAAGTAGCTATGCATTTGTATTAGGTCTTGGACTTGGGTATATAATGCATCTTTATGACAATATATTTATTACATTATTGATTCATGTGGGTTACAACATCATCGGAACTGTAGGAGCTACTTACCTTCCAACAGGAGGGGATACACTCATTTCGTTCTTCTTCTGGGTGCTTTTTGCTCTTATCATCAGTTATGCTGGTATTATACTTTTGAAAAAAGGTGCAGCTTCTGTTAAAGAAGAAGAAAATTATGCCGATATATAATTTGCACGGACGATAATCACAGGACAGGGAAGACCTTTGGTCTTCCCTGTTTGCATTTATGCATTTAAACATCCTGTGAATGGAAAAAGGACTTTCCCTTATAAATGCAATCTTATTTGTAGGAGGAAAGAACATGGTAATTAAAAACTCAGAGGTAAACATGGCCTCACAAAGTAGCTATTCAGTTACTACAAAGGTTTCTATTCAAGAAACTAAAGCACCGGCAATCAGAATAGGCGACATCATAATCAAAAATATTGATGGAGCTACGCCAACTGAAAATGGAAAGCTTGCCTCAACTGGGCTAAGTGTAGGAAAAGATGGGGGATTTATGTCATCTTTGAATTATGCTTTAAATCAAAATGGAGAAGTAAAGCAGGCAGATGAAGTGGCTGAAACAGAATCACCTATTTCAAACAAAGTTGCCAGAATGCAGACTATGCACTATTTGCTTAGGATGATTCTTTTAGGCAGACTTTTTGGGGATGATTCTTCCTTTGGACAGATGCTTATGGATATGTTTGGGGGAAGCTCAGGGGTGGAGACTACCACCACTATAAATTACGAGGAAACAGAAAGTCAGCAGTTGAATTATGTGGCAAAGGGAACAGCTGTCACTGCTGATGGCAGAAGAATCAATTTTGATTATGGATTTGAAATGTCCGAGTCTTTTCATCAGGAATTTAAAAGTGTACAAAGCAGTTTTTCAAATTTTGTAGACCCATTGGTGATAAATCTAAATGATTCTCCTACAAGAATCTCTAATCAAACATTTTTCTTTGATTTAGATGGAGATGGAAAAAAGGATGAGATAAACAGGTTGCAGGCAGGTTCAGGTTTTTTAGCTTTAGACAAAAATGAAGATGGAGAGATAAATGACGGAGGTGAGCTTTTTGGAGCTAAGACAGGAGATGGATTTTCAGAGCTTGCAGCTTATGACCTGGATAATAATGGCTGGATTGACGAAAACGACCCTATATTTGAAAAACTTAGAGTATGGTCCATGAACGAAAAGGGGGAGATGGAGCTTTACACACTAAAACAGTCTGATGTGGGAGCTATACATTTAGGTCGAGTAAAGTCAGAATTTATAGATCATGACTCTGAGCATAAAGCCAGAGCTGCCATTAGGGAGTCAGGGATATTCTTACATGAATCAGATGGTCACGCAGGCGGTGTGCAGCACGTAGACTTTTCTACTTAAAAAGTTTGATGCTTAAATCATCACCTTTTCACAGTTTTATAGAAATGTTGTGATAGAATATATAAAAGTTTGTATTGTAAATAAACATTATATTAGTGGAAAGGTAAGATATGATACAGGTAGAAAGCTGGATAATCCTAAATTTCTTCACATCCTTTCTGTTGGTTTTACTTTTAATATTTCAAAACACAACATCCAGACTGCAAAAGGGAAGAAAATATTCCGCCATTTTGGTATGCACCCTTATATTGCTTGCAGCGGAATCTATAGGACGTATAGGGGAAACCTATCCAGATAAATATTTATTATTGGGTCAAATAGGTTATCTTATTATATTTCTTTTGGACCCGGTGGACATATTGTCTGCAGTTTTTTATATGGACTGCTGGATGGATGAAGAAAGCCATAAATCCAGAAATATTTTCAGAGTTGCATTTGAATTATTTGCCATAATAAACCTTGTCGCGGTGTCTGTTTCTTTTATTTTTAGACTTAGATGGTTTTTCTATTTTGAAAATGGAATATATTATAGGGGCAGTTTTTTCTATATAAGAGCTACTATTATGATGATATTTATAGTGCTTTTGATAGTTTACGCTGTTGTTTTTAGAAAACATATCATGAGTGAATACAAATATACAGTGTTGTTTTTGCCCCTGTTTGCATTTTTAGGCTCTATTATGCAGGTGTTTCTGGCAAATCTGGACACCACCTATGCCGGCATTTCACTAGGATGCCTGATTTTGTTCTTCGCATACCAAAGCAGGGATGTAAATGTGGATTATCTCACTGGTGTGCTAAACAGACGTGGGCTGGACATCAGAATGCAGGACATGGTAAAGGTATCTACCGCCAGTGGCAGGGACTTCACCGCTGTTATGATGGATGTGGATCATTTCAAGGATATCAATGATAAACTGGGACACAGTGCTGGTGACAAGGCAATCAAGACCATTGCTGGCGTACTGGAAGAGATATTCGGAGACAAGGCATACATCGGGCGTTTTGGTGGAGACGAGTTCTGCGTAATTATAGACAGCACATCCACCAAAGAGCTTTCTGATAAGCTGGAACAGGTACATAAGGCACTGGCGCGAATGCGCAGAAAACACGGCTGGCCAGCAGGAGTGGACGTAAGCTGCGGCTATCAATGCTATGACCATGCCAGCGGCATGAGTGCAAAACAGTTTCAGGAGCTGATTGACAGATTGATGTACATGGAAAAGCAGGAGCATCATAAATATTTCTAGAAAGCTGCAGTACTTGTGTAGCCACATTTAAAAGTTTATAATATCGTATATACAATAATTTCCCAAAAGGTCAGGCGATGCTTGCACCTTTTGGGTTTATCATTTTATGAAGGGGGTAAATCATGACAATTAGTGAACGAATTTTTATGTTGATGAAGGAAAAAGGGGTGACTCAGCTGCAGCTTTCCACAGCCACAGGGATTGCGCAAAGCACTATCAGCGATTGGAAACGAAAAAAGACCAACCCATCTGCTGAAAAGATAATGTCTATATGCGATGTGTTAGATGTTTCTCCATTTGAGCTACTTCAGGACACAATTCCATCAAAGGGTGCTGGAGAGGTGGATTTTTTAATTGCCAGCGAAGGTACAAAAGAGTATGAAATGCTAAAAATGATGGAAGACTTTGATGAGGCATCAAAGGACGAAATCATAAAGACAGCAAAAAAACTAAAGTAAGAAGGTACTGAAATGGACAGAGGAAAAAGGATAATCAGAACCAGTATTTTAGGAATAGTTGCCAATTGCTTGCTTGCAGGCTTCAAAGCTGCTGTAGGTGTTATTACAGGCTCAATTGCCATTGTTCTTGATGCTGTAAACAATTTAAGTGATGCAATGTCATCAGTGATAACAATTGTAGGCACTCATTTGGCAGGAAAAGAGCCGGATAAAAAACACCCACTGGGACATGGGCGAGTTGAATACATAAGCGCAGCGATAATTGCTATTATCGTGTCCTACGCAGGTATCACATCTTTGATAGAATCTGTTAAAAAGATTATTAATCCATCTATGCCAGAATACAACGCCACAAGCCTAATCATTGTTGCTGTGGCAGTAGTGGTTAAAATTGTTTTAGGAACTTATGTAAAAAAAGTGGGACAAGAGGTAAATTCTGATTCCCTTATAGCCTCTGGAGAGGATGCCAAGCTTGACTCGATTATTTCAGCCTCTACTTTGGTGGCTGCAATTATATTCCTGTTTTCAGGAGTCAGCCTTGAGGCATGGCTTGGTGCTATTATTTCCGTTATTATCATAAAATCGGGCTTTGAGATGATATCTGAGACCATTTCTCGAATTTTAGGAGAACGTGTTGAAATGCAGCTAAGCCACGATATAAAACGCGCGGTAGTGGGATTTGATGAGGTGCTTGGAGCCTATGATTTGAGTCTCCACAACTACGGACCTGAAAGATATGTGGGCTCTATTCACATTGAAGTGGATGAGGATATGACCATGCAAAGGCTGGATCAGCTCCAAAGGGAAATCGTCTACAAGGTAATGGGGGAAACTGGAGTCATATTAGAGGGCATTGGTATCTACTGCAAGAACAAAAAGGACTCAAAAGCAGATTTACTTAGAAAAGAGCTTTCAAAATTCTGCAAAAAATATGAGCATGTCAAACAGATTCATGGCTTTTATTATGATGAGGCTAATCAGACTGTCAGCTTTGATTTGGTAATAAGCTTTGATGCAACAGACAGGAGAGCATTGTTTAACAAAATCGTGGAAGATTTGAAAAAAGAATATTCCCAGTATAAATTCAATGTAAATATGGACATTGATTTATCAGATTAAGGAGGATAAATAATGGATTATCAATCAAGATATGATGAATGGATTTTAAAACTAAGTGATAGTGATCCACTAAAAGCTGAGTTAAATGCCATTTCATCTGATGAAAAGGAAAAAGAGGACAGGTTTTATAAGGATTTGTCCTTTGGTACAGCAGGTCTTCGAGGTAAAGTAGGAGCAGGTACCAACAGAATGAATTTTATCACTGTTGGAAAAGCTACCCAGGGTGTTGCTGATTTTATTATTTCAAAGGGATCAGAAGCCATGGAAAAGGGGGTGGTAATCGCCCACGACCCTAGACATTTTTCAAAGGAATTCTCACAGCTTGCAGCAGGTATTTTCGCTGCAAATAACATAAAAGTTTACGTGTTCCCTGATTTGCGTCCTACACCGGAGCTGGCTTATATGATTAGACGCTTACATACCGTTTCCGGTATCAATATTACAGCCAGCCACAACCCAAAGGAATACAATGGCTACAAGGCATATTGGGATGATGGCTGTCAGGTTTCATCCGACATTGCAGATGGCATGACAGAGTGCATTAATGCCGTTGATATGTGGACTGGCGTTAAAAAATCAGATTTTGATGAAGGTGTAAAAAACGGCAAGATAATAGTTCTTGGTGAGGAATATGACAGGGAGTATCTGGATAAAATAGAATCCCTAGCAATTCATGAGGGAGATGAGCTGGATTTGAGTATTCCTTTAGTTTACACACCATTAAATGGCTGCGGCTCTATACCATTCAGACAGATGCTGACAGACAGAGGCTTTACCAATTTTACAATTGTGCCAGAGCAGGAAAATCCAGACCCGGATTTTACAACAGTAGGGTATCCTAATCCAGAAGACCCAAAAGCCTTCAAACTTTCAGAGGAGTATGGCAGAAAATTTGGCGCAGAGCTTCTCATGGCAACAGACCCTGATTCTGACAGATTTGCTATCGAAATCAGGGACAGTGAAGGAAACTATATCCCATTAAACGGCAACCAGACTGGATATCTTCTTGTAAATTACGTGTTAGAGGGGCACAAGGATGCTGGTACATTGCCTGAAAAAGGCGCTATGGTTAAATCCATCGTTACCTCTACACTTTCTACAATCATGGCAAAAGCCTATGGTGTGGAAATGTTTGAGACCCTTACCGGCTTTAAAAACATTTGTGGCAAAATCCCATATCTTCATGAAAATGGCTACACATATCTGTTTGGATATGAGGAGTCAGTTGGATATGCTATCTGCGAGGATATCCGTGATAAGGATGGCATTTCAGCCGGAATGATGGTGGCAGAGGCAGCTGCATATTACAGAAAGCAGGGCAAAACTCTTTGGGATGTATTGCAGGAAATCTATGCAAAATACGGTTTCTTTGCAGAGGATGAGCCAAATATTGTGTTGGAAGGCATCCCAGGTGCTAAGCGCATAGAGCGCATGATGAAATGGTTTAGAGAAAACCTGCCTTCTGAAGTGGCAGGAGCAAAGGTAGAGAAGGTAATTGACTACATAAACGGCTATGAGGATATCCCACCACAGAATGCAATCAGACTTTTTCTTAATAATGGCTCATGGTTTGCAATCAGACCTTCTGGAACAGAGCCTAAGATAAAGTTTTATTTCTACTCTAATCGTGACACCAGAGAAAACGCCCTCAAGACAAATGCAGCTATAAAGGACGAAATTTTCTCTTTGATAAACTCTGTAGAATAAAAAAACTCTTGACAAACTAAATTAAATTGCGTACAATTCAATCGTCAAAACAAATTGCGTACAATCGAATTAAAGGCAACACTTATTTTTAGGAGGAAAGAGAAATGGGATTTTATGATTTAACAGTAGAAAAGACAAATGGCGAGCAGCTTTCAATGAGCGATTTTCAGGGAAAGGTTGTTATGGTTGTAAACACAGCTACAGGCTGCGGATTTACACCACAGTACAAGGATATCGAAAGCATCTATGAGAACTATCACGAGAAAGGACTTGAGATTGTAGATGTACCTTGCAACCAGTTCGCAGGACAGACACCTGGTACAGATGAAGAGATTCATGAGTTCTGCTCACTTCACTACAATACTCAGTTTCCACAGATGAAGAAAGCTGATGTAAATGGTGATACAGCTATTGAGCTTTTCAAGTACCTCAAGTCACAGAAGACCTTCGAGGGATTTGGCAAAGGACCAAAAGCTTTAGCTATGAGTGCTATGCTTAAAAAGATT
>CAMNPQ010000141.1 GCA_946548305.1 uncultured Pseudobutyrivibrio sp. | reverse complement strand
AGAGAGGATTTGATTATGAAACCAATTAAAGAAGGAAAAGTAAGAGAAGTATACGATAATGGAGACAGCATTATTATGGTAGCCACAGATCGTATATCTGCATTCGATGTGATTCTTAAGAACAAGATTGTAAACAAGGGTGCAGTGCTTACCCAGATGTCTAAGTTCTGGTTTGATTTAACCAGTGATATCGTTCCAAATCACATGCTTTCAACAGATGTAAAGGATATGCCGGAGTTTTTCCAAAACGAGGAATACAAAGGTAAATCAATGATGTGCAAGAAGCTTACAATGCTTCCTATAGAGTGTATTGTAAGAGGCTACATCACAGGCTCTGGATGGGCTAGCTACAAGGAAAATGGCACTGTTTGCGGTATAAAACTTCCTGAAGGGCTAAAGGAGTCAGATAAACTCCCTGAACCTATTTACACTCCTTCTACTAAGGCAGAAATTGGTGATCATGATGAAAATATCTCTTTTGAACGTTCCATAGAGGTTCTTGAAAAGGAATTTCCAGGTCACGGCATGGAGTACGCTAAGGCTCTTCGTGATAACACAATCGCTCTTTACAAAAAGTGCGCTGATTATGCTCTGACAAAGGGTATCATCATTGCAGATACAAAGTTTGAGTTTGGTCTTGACGAGGATGGCAATATCGTGCTTGCAGACGAGATGCTTACACCTGACAGCTCACGCTTCTGGCCACTTGAGGGCTATGAGGCAGGACATGGTCAGCCATCTTTTGACAAGCAGTTTGTACGTGATTGGCTTAAGGCTAATCCAGATTCAGATTATCTTCTTCCACAGGATGTTATCGACAAAACTATCGATAAATATTTAGAAGCCTATAAGCTTCTTACTGGTAAAGCACTAGAAGTTTAGGAGATTTTATGACAGATTTGAAAGTAAAGGACATGCCATGGGACGATTTGCATGAGGAGTGCGGCGTCTTTGCCATGTATGATTTTGACGGTGGAGATGTTGCCTCCTCTATTTATTATGGACTTTTTGCTCTCCAGCACAGAGGACAGGAAAGCTGCGGTATTGCAGTATCTGATACAAATGGTCCGAAACGTAACTATGCTCTGCATAAGGACATGGGACTTGTAAATGAGGTGTTCAATCAGGAGATTTTAGAGGGAATGCATGGTGATATCGGTGTTGGTCATACCAGATATTCAACAGCTGGCTCCTCAACCAGAGAGAACGCACAGCCTCTTGTTTTATCCTATGTAAAAGGCATTTTGGGAATGGCTCACAATGGTAATCTGATTAATGCAGAGGAACTGAGAGATGAGCTTTCCATGACAGGAGCTATTTTCCAGACCACCATTGATTCTGAGACTATAGCATATATTATCGCAAGAGAACGTTTGAAAAGTGCTACAGTAGAGGAAGCTGTGGCAAGAGCCTGTGACAGGATAAAAGGTGCATACTCCCTTGTTGTAATGAGCCCACGAAAGCTTATTGCAGCCCGTGACCCACAGGGCTTTAGACCGCTTTGTATTGGCAAACGTGACAATGCCTATGTGATTGCCTCAGAAACATGTGCCCTTGACACTATTGGTGCTGAATATATAAGGGACGTGGAGCCAGGAGAGATTGTTACTATATCTCCGGATTTTGGAATCAAATCAGACAAAAGCCGTTGTGTTGAAAAGGCTAAATTAGGTCGTTGTATTTTTGAATACATTTATTTTGCCAGAACAGACAGTATAATTGATGGAATATCTGTATATGAATCACGCATCAATGCTGGACGTTTCCTTGCCCAGGATTCTCCAGTGGATGCAGATTTGGTTGTAGGTGTGCCAGAATCAGGTAATGCTGCTGCCCAGGGTTATGCCTTAGAATCTGGCATCCCTTATGGAACAGCTTTTGTTAAAAACAGCTATGTGGGCAGAACATTTATCAAGCCAAAGCAAAAGAGCAGGGAATCATCTGTACAGGTAAAATTAAATGCCCTTCGTGAGGTGGTAAAAGGAAAAAGGATTATAATGATTGATGATTCTATAGTTCGAGGAACCACTTCAGATAGAATTGTAAAAATGCTTAGAGATGCTGGGGCTACAGAGGTGCATGTGCGTATTTCATCACCACCATTTTTGTGGCCATGCTATTTTGGTACTGATGTGCCATGCCGTGAGCAGCTTATAGCTTACAATCATTCAGTAGAAGAAATCAGAGATATTATAGGTGCTGATTCACTGGCATACTTGGATTTCAATCGTTTGCCACAGATAGTGGATGGATTGGAAATCTGTCATGGTTGCTTTGATGGAGTTTATCCAATGAAGCCACCAGAAGGCGACATCCGAGGCGAATACGAGAGATAAAAGGAGAGAATATGAGTACAGATAGATACACAAGCCCACTTTCAGAGAGATATGCCAGCAAGGAAATGCAGTATATTTTCTCTCAGGATAAAAAATTTTCCACATGGAGAAAGCTGTGGATTGCTCTTGCTGAAACTGAGATGGAATTGGGATTATCTCAAAATGGCAAGCCAGTCATCACTCAGGAAATGATTGATGAGATGAAAGAACATGTCACAGATATAAATTATGATGTGGCAAAGGCAAGAGAAAAAGAAGTAAGACATGATGTTATGAGTCATGTGTATGCTTATGGCAAGCAGTGTCCAAAGGCTGCTGGAATCATTCATTTAGGAGCAACAAGCTGCTATGTGGGAGATAACACGGATATAATCATTATGCGTGATGCGCTTCTTCTTATTAGAATAAAGCTTATAAATGTAATAGCTGAGCTTGCAAATTTTGCAGACAAATACAAAAATCAGCCAACACTTGCATTTACACATTTTCAGCCAGCCCAGCCTACCACAGTAGGAAAGCGAGCTACCCTGTGGCTTAATGAGTTCGTTATGGATTTAGAAGACCTTGATTATGTTCTTTCTACACTAAAGCTTCTTGGTTCAAAGGGTACAACAGGAACACAGGCAAGCTTCCTTGAGCTTTTCAATGGGGACAATGACACAATTGACAAGATTGATCCAATGATAGCTGAAAAGATGGGCTTCAAAGCTTGTTATCCAGTTAGCGGACAGACATACTCTAGAAAGGTAGATACCAGAGTATGTAATATCCTTGCAGGCATTGCGGCATCAGCTCACAAGATGTCAAATGACATTAGATTATTACAGCATCTTAAGGAGGTTGAGGAGCCATTTGAGAAGAGCCAGATTGGTTCATCAGCTATGGCTTATAAGCGCAACCCTATGAGATCAGAGCGTATCGCATCATTATCAAGATACGTAATGATTGATGCACTTAACCCGGCTATCACATCAGCTACACAGTGGTTTGAGCGTACACTTGATGATTCTGCAAATAAGCGTCTTTCTATTGCAGAGGGATTCCTTGCAACAGATGGTGTACTTGACCTTTGCTTAAACGTAGTGGATGGTCTTGTGGTTTATGATAAGGTTATTACAAAGCGTCTCATGTCTGAGCTTCCATTTATGGCAACAGAAAACATCATGATGGATGCTGTTAAGCTTGGTGGCAACAGACAGGAGCTTCATGAGAAGATTCGTACACTTTCTATGGAAGCAGGTAAAAATGTCAAAGTAGAGGGTAAGGAAAACAACCTGTTAGAACTCATTGCTGCTGATGACGAATTCCCAATGGGACTTGAGGAGCTTGAGGCTACAATGGAACCAAGCCGATATGTTGGTCGCAGCCCACGTCAGGTAGAGGTATATCTAAGGGATGTGATAAATCCAATACTTGAAGAGAATAGTGATATTCTTGGAGTTAAAACTGAGATAAATGTTTAATGCTATTTTAGGTTTCGCTTGTTTGGCGAAACCTTTTTTAGTGGATGAAAAAGAGACACAGGTATATAATATCACCATGGAAAAATTTAAAAGCAAAAAAGGGCTCATAGCTTCTATATTAGTAATTGTCTTGTTCATATTTTTTGTTGTGGAACAGGGTGTAATTCAAACAGCTGACAATACCAATGCCAAATATACAGCCAATTTTTTAGATGTATTTGACACCAGTACCGACATAACAGTTTATGCAAATTCAGATGAAGAGGCTGAAAGAGAATTCAAAATAATAAAAGAAAAACTTGACCACTATAATAAGCTGTTTGATATATACAATGATTATGAAGGAATAAATAATTTAAAGACTATCAATGATAATGCAGGGATTAGTCCAGTTCAGGTGGATTCTGATATTATCGAAATGCTTAAATTCGGAAAAGAAATGTATGAGCTTACAGATGGCAAGGTAAATATTGCTATGGGCTCGGTGCTCAGCATATGGCATGATTATCGTGAATACGGTATAAATAATCCTGGTGATGCCAGCTTACCTGATTTAGGGGAGCTGAATGCTGCCAAGGAGCATACAGATATAAATGATGTGATTATAGATGAGAAAGAGAGCAGTGTATACCTAAAGGATGAAAAAATGTCTCTTGATGTGGGGAGCATAGCAAAGGGCTACGCAGTGCAGCAGGTGCTTCAATTTTGCAAAGAGCAAGGAATGGAAAACGTGCTGTTTAGTGTTGGCGGAAATATAGCAGCTATAGGAAAAAAGCCAGATGGTGCTAATTTTAAAATAGCTATTCAAAATCCAAACCTTAATAGCCAAGAACCATACGTTAGGACAGTGGAGATTTCAGATGGGCAAAGTGTAGTATCATCTGGGGATTACCAAAGATATTATGAGGTGGATGGAAAAAAGTATTGTCACATAATAAATCCTGATACATTATTTCCATCAGATGAATTTGCCCAGGTTTCTGTGCTTGCAAGTGATTCAGGACTTGCTGATGGGTTATCCACGGCACTTTTTAATATGAGCTACGAAGCTGGTAACGCGCTGATTAATAATTTAGAAAACACCGAAGCCATGTGGGTCTATCATGATGGCACCATAGTTTATTCGAAACATTTTGAGGAGAACATAGTAAATTAATTCTATATGAAGAAAAATGATTTTATTCTTATAATAATTATTCTGGCAATCACTGGGCTTGTATGCTGTTTTTCCATGATTACCAGAAAAAATGCCACTACGGAAGGTGCAAAAGTGGTGGTAACTATAGATGGAAGAGAATACGGCGTATATCCATTAAATGAAGATATGTCTGAGACAATAGAATTAATAGACGGTACCAGCAATACCTTAGTGATTAAAGATGGATACGCAGACATTACACAGGCCACCTGTCCAGACCAGATTTGTGTTAATCACATCCATATTCATTATGATGGAGAGACCATAGTGTGTCTTCCAAATAAGCTTGTAATTGAGATAGTGGATGGTACGGAAAATGAAGTGGACGGAGTGACACATTAATTTGGAGTGATTATGAAGACAAATAAAATAGCTTTTTTAGGGCTTCTAATAGCATTGGCATTTGTACTTTCTTATGTCGAATTTTTATTGCCCTTAAATATAGGAATCCCAGGTGCGAAAGTGGGGCTTGCAAATCTGGTGGTGATGGTGGCGTTATATACACTGGGTGAAAAAAATGCATTTTTGCTATCTGGTATTAGGGTATTACTGGTGGGGCTTACCTTTGTCAACCCTGCAATGACTATATATTCTTTGGCTGGGGCAGGTCTTTCTTTTTTTACGATGGTGATAGGAAAAAGGACAAAATGGTTTTCTCAGACAGGTGTTAGCGTCATAGGTGGCGTTTTTCATAATGTGGGTCAAATAATCGTTGCAATTATAATGCTTAAAACGGGTAGCTTGCTTTATTATTTACCATTTCTTGTGATTATTGGCACTGTTTCCGGGGTGGTTATAGGCTTGCTGTCTGGAATGATTATAAAACGTATATCCGTTATTTATAGAGGCAGTATTTAATATGGAGGAAAATGTGAATGAAGGGATTGCTGCAGTGTAATGCATATTATAGAGACTATTATTTTGCTG
This sequence comes from uncultured Pseudobutyrivibrio sp., assembly GCA_946548305.1. Classification (GTDB taxonomy): domain Bacteria; phylum Bacillota; class Clostridia; order Lachnospirales; family Lachnospiraceae; genus Pseudobutyrivibrio. Next base: position 1,398 of record CAMNPQ010000141.1, on the reverse strand, counting down.
AATTGATGGAAGCGGCAAAAAAGCGTGACATAGTGCTATGTGATGCTAAAGACATTGTAAAAGATGAGGATTATGACTTTACCCTAAACAAAGAATACAACGAAAAGGATATTAGCCTTCAAAGGGGAAAACAGTTTAACAGGCTGACAGATGGATATTTTTGGAAGAGCAAGGAAAGGCAGTTTAGGCATTTAAATTTAGAGGAAGGAATGCTGCCGAAAACTATTTTTGGCAAGGATTTATCCTTTGATTATGTTTGCGAGCTGCTGGGCTGCCCTTTTGTTGCAAAAAAAAGTATCTCTTCAAGAGGGGAAGGTACATATCTAATACATAGTCAAAAAGAGTTCTTGGAGGCAGCAGGTTGTGACATATACCAGGAAATGATATGGGAAACTGCTGGAAGAGATTTAAGAGTATGGTGTCTTGGGGGAGAAGTCCTGGGAGTGATGCAAAGAACCAGCAGTGATGGTGATTTCAGAGCAAATACCCATCTGGGCGGAACAGGCTCAGCGTATAAATGTGATGCTGAAATAAAAAATATAGCAAGTCTAGTATACAGTCAGACTGAGCTTTCCATGGTTGGTATTGATTTGATTTTTGGCAAACATGGATATATGTTTTGCGAATTAAATGTAAATCCCGGGTTTAAGGAATTTGATCAGGTGATGAATTGGCATACAGCAGATTACATCATGGACTATATAAAAAATAGTGTTTAGTCCTAATATTTAGTTGCGATTTAATTTAAAAACTTTATTGCATTAAAGTGGTAAATGATGTAAAATCATCTCTAGATTGTGTCGGGTGGCAAGAGTCGACATATTCTGAACTACATAATCTGAAAGGAGATATTTGTAATGAGTTTTAAGAGTAGTTATTTACAGCGCGTTTACGACGGACTTGAGTCTAGAAACGCAGAGCAGAAGGAATTCCTTCAGGCAGTATACGAGGTATTGGAGTCATTAGAGCCAGTCGTAGCTGCAAATCCAAAGCTTGAGGAGCTTGGCGTTATTGAGCGTATCGTTGAGCCAGAGCGTATTATCCAGTTCAGAGTATCTTGGGTTGATGATCAGGGCAAGGTTCAGGTCAACCGTGGATACAGAGTTCAGTTTAACTCTGCCATTGGACCATACAAGGGAGGTCTTAGACTTCATCCTTCAGTAAACTTATCGGTTATCAAGTTCTTAGGCTTCGAGCAGATTTTCAAGAATTCTCTCACAACACTTCCTATCGGTGGTGGTAAGGGTGGTTCTGATTTCGATCCTAAGGGCAAGTCAGATATGGAAATCATGAGATTCTGCCAGTCATTTATGACAGAGCTTTCTAAGCACATTGGTGCAGACACTGATGTACCTGCTGGTGATATCGGTGTTGGTGCTCGCGAAATCGGTTACATGT
>CAMNPQ010000140.1 GCA_946548305.1 uncultured Pseudobutyrivibrio sp. | reverse complement strand
GCAGGAACTAAGGAAAGAACTCAAGTTGTTTCAGAGGATAAAGATGTTTAAGATGACATCCCAACAAAGGATGCGCTTAAATCATTATTTACAAACAAATATTGGTTAATGATGATTTTTGCAATGTTTGTAATATTTTTCACTATAGTTATGTACTCAGCTGGCGCTATATTCTACTGCTCTGATGTATTAGGAGATTATTCTTTATATACACCAATCAGCAATTCGTTTTCAATTGCCCAGTTCGGAATTATGTTTGTTACTCCTTTTTTCATGATGAAATTTGGTAAACAAAAAACTTATGTTGTAGGTCTTATGGCATCAGCAATTGGTTTTGCGGCAGCAGGATTAGTTGGAGCAAATCTTGTGCTTTTGATGATATGTAATGTTTTAAAAGGTATTGGAATCGGTGCTGCGGGCGGTATGGCATTTGGAATGGTTGCAGATACACTTGATTATGGTGAATGGAAGGATGGAATAAAGCCTATCGGAATGGGTAATGCAGCTATTTCCGCAGCTCAAAAGCTAGGACTTGGAATTGGACAAGTGGTACTTGGAGCAATTCTTTCAATAGGTGGCTATGATGGAAGTTTGGCAGTACAAAGCGACTCTGCTAAAATAGCAATTTCATTCTTTTACAATTGGCTTCCAGCAATTTTAGTAGGTATTACCGCTATTATTATGTTGGCATATAAGCTTGATAAAGAGATGCCACGCATTCATGAAGAGTTGGAACAGAGAAAGAATAAATAAGGAATAAATAACTATTTTAAACATACCATCATTTTATTGGTGGTATGTTTATATTTTTGGTGGAGGTCTTAACAATGGAGTGCAAATTTCCTAAAGATTTTATATTTGGCGTTGCTACAGCTGCCCAACAAATAGAAGGAGCTGCTTTTGAAGATGGCAGAGGATTATCTATATGGGATGTGTTTAGTAGAATCCCTGGAAAAATAAAAAATAATGGAATACCAGATATTTGCTGTGATTCTTACCATAACATTGAAAGAGATGTAAATATGCTTAAAGAACTTGGAGTAGATGCATACCGCATATCATTCTCCTGGTCCAGAATTATTCCTGACGGAATCGGAGAGGTAAATCAAGCTGGTATTAACTATTATAAGAAATTGTTTCAGGCTCTAAAGGAAGCAGGAATCAAAATTAATGCATCTATTTATCATTGGGATTTACCTTATGCGCTTTCAATTAAAGGCGGTTTTGGTAATAGAAAAATAATAGATTGGTATAAAAATTATGTTGATGTGCTATTTGATAATTTTGGAGCAGATGTAGATTTCTGGGCAACTTTTAACGAGCCTATTGCTACATATGTAGGTTATGCAAAAGGATTTTTTGCTCCAGGGTTAACTGATGAAAAATATGCAAGGCAGTGTATTCACAATCTTTTAGTATGCCATGGCGAAGCAGTGAAACTGTTTAGGAAAAGAAATTTTGTAAATAGCAAAATAGGAATAGTTGTGGATGTGTGGAAGCATTTGCCAGCAAATCCAAATAGTCAAGAGGACATCGAAAGTGCAATTTACAACAATGAAATAGAAGGTTATGGTATGTTTTTGCACCCATTATTTTTAGGTGGGTATAGTGAAATATATAATAAATATTTGAATGATAATAATATGATGCCTCAAGTAGAGCCAGGTGACTTTGATATCATTAAGCAGGATTTAGACTATTATGGATTGAATTTTTACAACGGCTTGTATGATGATGTGGAGAAAACAAAAAATGCATCAAAAGATGAAGCGGCAGGAGGAAACTACCAGGACAGACCAGAGCTTCATTTGGAAGTACTTAGTGATGTATTTAAGATGCTTGTGGATGATTACAAAATAAATGTCCCTATTTATATGACTGAAAATGGTATGCCTCAGGATGATGGTGCTGGAATCGAAAATAATTTAATAGATGATGACAGGATTGAGTATACCGAAGAAGTGCTTAGGTTAATTCATGAAGCTATTTCGCAGGGGATAAATGTAAAGGGCTATTACCACTGGTCATTAATGGACAATTTTGAATGGTCGGCAGGCTTTGCTGCAAGATACGGCTTATTTTATTCTGATTATGACAATATGAAATTTATCCCTAAAAAGAGTGCCAAGTGGTATCACGATTATATAATTTCAACTAAAGATATAAAGGATTTGAATTGAATTTCAAATCCTTTATGCTATAGGCTCAAATAATCTGAGCTATAAAAAAATGACGTATTGCGAACTTTTTAGGTTAGACAAAGCTAACAACAAGTAGTATTATGAAACATGAGGATAAATTACTTGAAGGAGGGAAGATATGTCAGAGAATTTTTTAATAGTAAAGGATATATTTAAGTCTTTTGGCACAGGTGATAGCAGACAAGAGGTACTGAAGGGGACTGATTTTTCTGTTGCCAAAGGGGAATTCTGTGTATTGCTTGGACCTTCTGGTTCAGGAAAATCTACACTGTTAAATATTATTGGAGGTATAGACGGAGCAGATTCAGGTTACATATCTATCGATGGAGAGAAGCTAAAGGATATGAATGAGAAGGCTCTTACCAATTATCGCAGGAAGCATTTGGGATATGTTTTTCAGCTTTACAACCTAATTCCAAACCTAAACGTTAAGGAAAATATAGAGGTGGGGGCATATTTATCAGACAATCCACTAGATATTGATGATTTGTTAAAGACATTAGGATTATATGAACATAGACACAAGCTGCCTAATCAATTGTCTGGAGGACAGCAGCAACGCACCTCAATAGGTAGAGCAATAATAAAAAATCCCAGTATACTACTTTGTGATGAGCCAACAGGAGCACTAGACTACAATACTTCAAAAGAAATATTGGAACTTATCGAAGATGTCAATAAGAAATACGGAAATACGATTATTATGGTCACACATAATGAAGCAATTTCACATATGGCAGATCATACTATAAAGCTTAGAGATGGGAAAGTTCGTAAAGATATTTTGAATGAAAATAAGGTTAGTGCTGCGGAGGTAGAGTGGTAAATGAGAAGCCCATTGAGAAAAAGGATACCAAGAGAGCTTGGGCAGGATTGGAAAAAATATTTTGCACTTTTTGCTATTATGACTATTGTTATAGGTTTTGTGGCAGGAATGTTTGTAGCCAATGACAGTATGGAAACAGCTGCTTTGCAGGCATATGATAAATATAATATTGAAGATGGACATTTTATACTAAAGAACGAAGCCTCTGACCAATTAATTGATGCCTTTGAAAAGGAAGATATAACAGTTTTCAATCAGTTTTATAAAGATGTATCAGAAGGTGAAAATAGTGTAAGAATATTTATTACTAGAGATGAAGTAAACAAGCCATGTGTGATGGAAGGTGTATTGCCAACAGAATCGAATGAAATAGCTATAGACAGAATGCATGCTGATAATATCAAAGTTTCAGTTGGCGATGAAATAGAGATAGCTGGTAAGCCAATGAAGGTGACAGGACTTGTAGCTTTGCCAGATTATAGCACATTGTTTGAAGACAACAGTGATGTAATGTTCAATGCTTTGACATTTGATATTGCACTTGTTACAGATGAAGGCTTTAAAAAGATAGAAGGTGATACTACCTACGAATATGCCTTTACTTATAATAACAAGCCTGAAGATACAGATGAGGCAAAAAAGCTTTCAGATGATTTGATAGAGCGACTGTACATACTGGCTGCTACTGGTGGAAATGAGGATAATCCTGATTTTGAGAACCTAAATGAAGTAACAGATTATGTACCTGAATATGCTAATCAAGCTATACATTTTGCACCAGATGATATGGGAAGTGACAAGGCCATGGGGGAAGTACTTCTCATAATACTTATTGCGGTAATCGCATTTATATTTGCAATTACAGAGAGTAACACAATATTAAATGAAGCAAGTGTAATAGGCACATTACGTGCATCAGGGTATACAAAAGGGGAAATGTTAAGACATTATATTACAGTACCAATAATTGTCACTTTAATTTCTGCTCTTGTTGGAAATGTGCTTGGATACACATTTTTTAAAGAAGTAGTTGTAATGATGTATTACAATTCCTATAGTTTACCAACCTATGAGACCCTTTGGAACATGGATGCTTTTGTAAAGACTACTGTTTATCCTTCTGTGCTAGTTGTCTTGATAAATATAGTAGTAATACGCTCAAAGCTTTCATTTTCTCCACTAAAGTTTTTACGCAGAGATTTAACTCGCTCAAAGCGAAAGAAAGCTATCAGATTACCTAAATGGACATTCCTAAATAGATTTAGAATACGAGTTTTGATGCAAAACGCTAATGGCTATTTTACTTTGGCATTAGGTATTTTCTTTGTGATGATTTTACTGGGATTTGCAGTAGGATTACCATCCACATTAGCTAATTATCAGGAGCATGCACCAGAATATATCATTGCAGATTATCAGTATATATTAAAGAATCCAAAGGATTCAGAGGGCGAATATATTGAGACAAAGGAGAGTACAGCAGAAAAATATAGTTCTAGAGGGCTTTTGACAGTAGATGGAGTTCACGTGGGAGAAGAAGTTACCGCCTACGGATTCTTAGAGGATAGTGATTATTTTAATCTAGCGGGCGAAGCAAAAAGAAATGAAGTATGGGTATCTTCGGCATTTGCGGAAAAATTTAGTCTTAAAGAAGGGGAAAGCCTGGTATTAAAGGAAAAATATACAAAAGATGAGTATGATTTTGTAATCAAAGGCATATATCAGCAAGAAGGAATACATGCAATATTTATGCCAAATGATAATTTTAATGATGTTTTTGATTATGATGAGGGGCATTTTAGTGGCTTCATGTCTAATAATGAAATTAAAGATATAGATGAAGATTACATTATGACGGTTGTAACTGTTGATGATTTGCTAAAACTTATTCGACAACTGGATCACTCACTTGGTGGATATATGGATTATTTTGCTATAGGCTGCTTACTGTTAGCCATTCTTTTGATATTCTTACTTACCAAACTTATAATTGAAAAGAATGCAGTTTCAATTTCAATGTTAAAGGTGTTAGGATATCAAAGTAGGGAAATCAATAGTATATTTATCAGGCTGACATCTATAATGGTGGTAGTTTTTTCTTTAATTGGAGCATGGCTTTGTACATTTGTGCTAGCGCAAATGTGGAGAATGGTCATGTATGATTTGAGCGGTTGGTTTGAGTTTTATATTTCTCCTAAGGATTATATTAAGATGATAATGATAGTAATAGTGGCATATATTATCGTAATGATTTTCGATATGAGGAGAATAAAACGAATTCCAATGACGGAAGCATTAAAGAGTGTAGAATAAAAGGTAGGGGCTTAGAAAAGCCCCTATTATTTTTATCTGATTTAATTTGTGTGTAGAAGAACCTTCTTTAATTCATTTACAGCAGCTTCTGTTGTAGCCCAGCTGGTGGCTATTCTTATGACTGTGTGGTCATCATCATATTTTTCCCAGAAGCCATAGGAAACTTCATTTTTTAAGGTTTCTAATTTTTTGTTTTCCATAACTACAAAAATCTGATTAGTAGGGTTTTCCATGAAAAGCTGATAATTTTTAGCGTGTAAATCAGCTCTTATGGCATTTGCCAGCTCTACAGCATTTCTTCCCATTTCCATGTACAAATCATTAGTAAATAATGCGTCAAATTGAACTCCTAACAGTCTTCCTTTGGCAAGGAGAGCACCATGCTGTTTAATCTGGGTAATCATATGCTTTGGAGTATTTCCTTTTGTAAATACCACTGCCTCCCCGAAAAGAGCACCTACCTTTGTGCCGCCAATATAAAATACATCAGAATATTTTGCAATATCAGCCATGGTCATATCTTTGGCAGCTGCAAGACCATATGCTAGTCTGGCCCCATCAATAAATAGGGGAATACTATACTTTCCACATATTTCGGATATTGTCTCAAGCTCTGTTTTTGTGTACAAAGTGCCGTATTCCGTTGGATATGAAATGTAAACCATCCCAGGATTTACCATATGCTCATGATTTTCATCTGCATAGAATGTGTTAAGGTAGTCACTTAATTCATCTGCATGGATTTTTCCTTCATGGTGAGGCAGTGTCAGCACCTTGTGACCACTGTATTCTATGGCACCTGCTTCATGTGCAGCCACATGACCAGTCTCAGCTGCAATCACACCATCATAGTTTGACAGCATAGAGTCTATTACAACCTGATTAGTCTGGGTTCCACCTACAAGAAAATAAATGTCAGCCTGGGGACAATTAATGTATTTACGAATTTTATCTTTGGCTGCTTTACAAAATTCATCCTCACCATAGCCTGGTGTTGAAACCATATTTGTGTTTGATAATGCCTCAAGCACTTTTGGATGGCAGCCTTCAGCATAGTCGCAAGAAAAATAAAGCATAGAAACCTCCTTAGTGTTATTTCTCCATTCACTTATATCAAAAATGATTATGTAGTACAATAGTATTTGCTAAAAATTACTATATGGGAGAGGGAAATGGAGCACATAATTGATTTTAATAAAGCACGAATTGAAGAAAGGTTTAGATTATCCGACAAGTTTTTCGGGACAAATCCAAATGGGGTGGAACTTGGGTTTACAAATTCTTACATGATAATAGGGGATAAGCCTTTTTTTGCTATCAGCGGTGAATGCCATTATTCAAGAGTAGCTGTAAATCAATGGGAAGACACCATCCTTAAAATGAAAGCAGGTGGAATAAATACTATTTCCACTTATATTTTTTGGAATCATCATGAGGAAATTGAGGGGGAATTTGATTTCTCAGGACGAAGAAATCTAAAGGGTTTTATTGAGCTATGTAAAAAGCACAAAATGTATGTGATTCTTAGAATTGGTCCATTTAATCATGGGGAAGTGAGAAACGGTGGATTGCCAGATTGGCTATATGGAAAGCCCTTTGAGGTAAGAAGTGTAAATGCTAAATTTTTGGATTGTGTGAGAAAATTTTATCGGGCTATTTATTCCCAGATAGCTGGTCTTTTATATAAGGATGGAGGTCCAATAATAGGAGCTCAGATTGACAATGAATATATGCATTCTGCCGCTCCATGGGAGATGACTACCGGGATTTCAAATGAGTGGGTGAATGTGGGAACTGACGGTGATGAATATATGCTTGCCCTAAAGAAGCTAGCCGTGGAAGAGGGAATCATCACTCCATTTTACACCTGCACTGGTTGGGGCGGCGCAGCGACTCCTAATCAGGAGATGCTTACACTTTGGGGAGGATATTCCTTCTGGCCATGGATGTTTTATAACAATCCTGATTATGTGCATCCTGCCACAGAAGAATATATATACAGGGATAATCATAATAATGAG
>CAMNPQ010000139.1 GCA_946548305.1 uncultured Pseudobutyrivibrio sp. | reverse complement strand
GAGGGAAAAAAGAACAATATATGAAAAAAGAACTAATAGTAATACCAGCCTATCAACCACTTGAAAGCCTGGTTCCGCTTACAAAAGAGATATTTGAATATTTTGAAAATGTATTAGTGATAGATGATGGCGGGGGAGAAAAATACGCCCATATTTTTGATGCGCTTAAAAATATGGGGGCTATTATTGTTACCCATGCAATAAATCAAGGTAAGGGGCGCGCTTTAAAATCCGCAGTAAACTACTGTTTGCTACATCCTGAGATTGCTCAATCTGGAATTATCACAGTGGATGCAGATGGGCAGCATAAGCCAGCTGATATAGTTCGTATAGCAGAATGCATGGAGGCAAATCCTAATGAGGTGGTGCTTGGATGCAGAAAATTTGATACAGGAAATGTGCCATGGAAGAGCAGAATGGGAAATGGCATTTCAAGAAAGGTATATAAATGGGCATGTGGTATAAATGTATCAGACACTCAGACAGGCTTGAGAGGGCTGCCATTTAGCTTTTTAGAGATTGCTGCCAAATGTGATGGCGAAAAATATGAATACGAAACCAATATGCTGCTGGATATAAAAAACAATAATGTGGGGATTCAAGAAGTCACAATAGAGACTGTATATGAAAACAACAATGAATCCTCTCATTTTAATCCAGTAAAGGATTCAATCAGAATATATAGTATTATTATTAAATATTCATTTGCGTCATTATTTTCCGCGCTGATTGACTATATAGTATTCATAATTGCCGGTGCATGTGGATTTCCTATTATGATGTCGACATATATAGCCAGAGCATGTTCCTGCTTGATAAATTTTACACTAAATAAAAATGTGGTATTCCAGGGCAAGGGGAATACTGGAGTCCAGCTAGTGAAATACCTGGCACTTGTAGTGGTATCTGGAACAATATCAGGCTTTGCGGTTACACATTTGGCTGCGCTTTTGCCTATGATTGCACCAGTAATAATAAAGGTTCCAGTGGAGATAATTCTTTATTTATTTAATTATAGTGTGCAGCGCGCATTTATTTTCAAAAGCAAGGAGTAAAAGATGCTTGCAATTGTAGTTTTTATTTTAGTGATTTCTGCGTTCAGTTTTTTTGCTGCATTTAGGTTAAAAAAAACATTTGAGCAAACAATACCAGTAGCTTGCATGTCCATCATGCTGTTTCTGTTTTTATCAGGGATGATAAACATTCTTGGAATTGGATGGATTTTGGTATGTTTAATAGCAATAGGTCTTTACGTATATACGATATATTGGATTATTAGGAACAAACCCAAAGAAACACTAAAAAATAATATTTTTAATTTGATAACGCCAGGCTTTGTGGTATTTGCAATCACGTCTTTTATGCTTGCCTACTTTAATAAAGGGCGATTGGCAACACACACAGACGAGTTTTCACATTGGCTTGATACAGTTGTGATTATGACCAGGCTTGATGCCTTTGGCACAGCAAAAGGGTCAACGGCTATATTCCCTTCATACCCACCAGCAATGTCCCTTTTTCAATATTTATTGGAAAAGATAAATATGGTATGCACAGGGACTTTTAGTGAATGGAAGACTTATTTTGCATATCAGTTGTTTGCCGTAGCTATCATGCTGCCTTTTATAGAAACAAAAGGAAAAACTCTATTAAAAAAAATAGTAAGTATAGTGTCATGGCCAATATGCTTAGTGACACCACTTTATTTTTTCGCAGAATCGTATAATTCTCTATATATAGACCCGTTTTTGGGCGTTTTAGGTGGCTGTGGATTTGCAGCAGTGTCTGTATGGAAAAATAAGGATTGGCTTTATAACACATATGTTGCAATGTTGTGTGCCACCCTAACTCTTTCAAAGGATGTGGGAGTTTATCTGGCAATTTTTGTAGCCTTGTATTACATGATTGATTATGTTGCTAGGAACGGTATATCATTAAAAGAGACCAGTCTGAAGAAAACAGCAGGTAGTTTTGCACTAGGATTATTACCAATAGCTGTAATGATAGCAGCTAAGCTGCTTTGGAAAATAGAACTGGCTGTAAGTGACACAACACAAAAATTCTCTCAGCCATTTGATATATCTGGAACTATTGCTACAATAAAAGGAAATGGAACAGAATTTACCACAGCGGTATATGATGCCTTTAGACAAGGAATAACATACAGGTATGTTTATTATGAAAGAATAGGGCTTAACTACACTGCTATAATGTTCCTGTTTACAATCGCATTTATCTGTTTGCAGGTTAGTGCATACAGAAGAGGACAATTAAAAAAAGCATCAGCTATAGCAGGAGCGATAATACCAAGTGTGGCTATAATTGCTTACATATTGTCTATGTTTCCGTTGTATATATCTAGATTTGTGGAGGAGGAGGCATTAAACCTGGCTTCCTTTGACAGATATTGCGGAATCATGTTTTTGACAGGCTTGCTTTATATGGTATGGCTTTTAAGAGATATGCTTGATAGCTTTGAGGAACAATATTTAGCGTTGATACTGGTATTGCTTATGCTCCCTAGTGTGTGCCACAGTAAATCTGATACTATAGAATATTATACGAGCAGACGGTCTGTAGACGATTCGATAGAATTTAGGGCCGCTGTGGATTTATTGTCAAATCAGATAAATGAAAAATGCGAAGAAAATAGTAATATTTTACTGATAGATGGAGACGGGGATAATATTTACTCGGCGATATTGTCAACCATTTCAAAACCAAGAAGCTTTACTGAAAGCAATGCATATTTTTCAAATGCTTTAGATGAGAGTGGCACAGGTATAAGCCAGTCTGATTTATTAGATACCATAGAATCGAATTATGATTATGTGGCAATATATAGGGCGAATGATAATCTAATGGCAAATTATTCAGGAATATTTACAGAGCCTTCCCAAATATCGAATTTATCATTATATTCCTTTGATGCTGTGACGGGAAAGCTAAGTTTAGTAGAATAGGATAAAAAGATGGAAAAGAAATTACTTTCAATTATTGTTCCTGCATACAATGAGCAGGAGGCTGCACCAATATTTTATGAAACCGTAAAAGGAATAGAGCCGCAACTTTCATCAGTCGATATAGAATATTTATTTATAGATGACGGTTCTAAAGATAATACACTACAGGTGCTTAGAGATTTAAATGCCAAAGATCCAAGAGTGCATTATGTTTCTTTTTCTAGAAATTTTGGAAAAGAGGCTGGAATCTACGCAGGTCTTCAAAATGCAAAAGGTGATTACGTGGTTATAATGGATGCTGATTTGCAAGACCCACCAGCACTGCTTCCTGAAATGCTTGGATATCTTGAAAGCGGTGAGTACCAATGTGTAGCCACGAGACGTGTGGATAGAAAAGGTGAGCCACCTATTCGCTCCTGGTTTGCCCGTAGATTCTATAAGCTTATGAATAGAATAAGTGATGCAGATATAGTAGATGGCGCAAGAGACTATCAGATGATGACCAGACATGTGGTGAATGCAATCCTGGATATGGGAGAGTACAATAGATTCAGCAAAGGTATATTTGGCTGGGTTGGCTTTAAACGCAAGTGGCTTGAATTTGAAAATGTGGAGCGCGTGGCTGGAGAGACAAAGTGGTCATTTTGGAAGCTGTTTATATATGCTTTAGATGGAATAGAAGCATTTAGTACTGCACCTCTTATGATTGCATCAATCATTGGAACTCTTATGTGCATAGTTGCATTTTTGTTTATAGTAGTAATAATTATTAGAACACTGATATTTGGTGACCCAACTGGTGGTTGGCCATCAATGGTTTGCATTATTCTGTTGGTGTCAGGAGTGCAGATGCTTTGCTTGGGAATCCAAGGACAATACCTTGCAAAGACATATTTGGAGGCGAAACATCGTCCTATCTATTTAGTTCAAGAATCTGAACTTGGAGAGGATAATAATTAATCATTGTATGAACGATAAATTAAAAGAGACACTTATAAAAATACTAAAAGCTGTACTGTTGATTCAGTTTTTTATTTGCTTTTGCACATCATTTTTTATTAGTTGGATTAATAAAACTATAAATGAAGAACGTGTTTATATGGTCAAGGATTCTTTGTCTATATGGTTCGTTGTCCTGGTTGCTTCGCTAGGTATAAGCTATTGGTTAATTAAAAGTGCGAGAATAATAAAAAATATGGATAAGCTTGCTGCGTTGATATCTATCATTATGGTTGGTCTCTCAATTATCTGGGTCGTTTCTAGCAAATTAGAACCAAAGGCCGATCAGTATTATGTATGCGAAGCAGCCAAACAAATTAGTGAAGGTAACTACAGTATGCTAGAAAAAGGAGGATATTTAGCTGTATACCCTCAGCAGCTTGGTCTTGTGTCTATACTAAGAATAATATTCTATTTATTTGGTGAAATGAACACAATTCCTTTTCAAATTTTATCGGCATTGTCTGTTGGAATAATTGTAGGTTATGGATATTGTATAGTGAAAAAAATTTCCAAGGACAGTCAAACCAGTTGTTTATTATATTTAGTAGGCTCGATAACGTGCCTTCCGTTATACTTGTATACATCTTTTGTTTATGGCGAGATTATATCTGTCGCATTTATGACAGTGTCAGCGTATTTGCTGATGGAGGTGTTTGACAATTACTCCATTAAAAAAACTATGTTATTAGGAGCATTCATTTCGGCATCTGTTTTTATTAGGAAAAACTCATCCATATTTCTGATTGCAGTCATAGGGATTATTATTTTTTATACAATGTTTACAAGTCAAAAGAAAAAAATGATTACAATTCTTTTTGTTGTGATGATTGCTTATATATTTCAATTATTAGTTCTTCATTTGCTATATGATAGGTATCGAGCGGATGATGCAGATGCAATGCCTGCAATGCTATGGATAGGAATGGGAACAAATGATGACACATCATGGGGAGGTGCTGGCTGGTTTGATGGTTCTAACAATTGTGTGTTTGAAGATAATGATTATGATGCAAATAAGGCAAGCAGTGCTGCAAAAGAAAGAGTGAAAAATTTTATTAAAGATTGTATTTCTAATCCAATAAAAGGGGCAAAATTCTATTTTCGAAAGATTACTAGCCAATGGTGTGCGCCTATGTATCAAAGCATTGTAATGAATACAAATACTGATAATGATTATAAGGGTGTTGCACAGTTTGTTCTAAAGAACGATAAGTTAAAGATTTATGAGTCTTTGATGAATATTTATCAGTCACTAATGTACTTAGGGTTGATTGGATTTATGATAAATCAGAAAAGGGAAATAAAGCTTGTAAATTGGGTTGGTTTGGTTTGCATATTTGGAGGATTTTTGTTTTCTATAATTTGGGAGGCAAAATCACGATATATATTTCCTTATTTTGTGATGTCATTACCATATGCAGCAATTGGAATAAATAATATAATGGATTATGTAGAATTAAAGATTCGAGGTATTAGCAATGTTAACCGCTGAAGAAAAAGCAAAATTCATAGAAACATTAAACGGAACATCTTATGTAGGTGAGCCTGTAGATAACACATTTATGTTTATAAAAAAACAGGTAGAGTACCTTGCACCTAATTTGGAAGGGCACAAGGATTGTCTGGTATTTGCAGAGGATAACATCACATTTTCTGATGATGTTATAGCAAACAATCATGTGTTATTCTGTGAATACCCACAGTACGAATATTTTCTATTTGCGGTAGATTACAGAGATGTAAGAGCTCCTCTTCCAGATTTCTTTGAGGAGGAAGGTTATTATATTACATCTGATTCTACTATTGGTGAGAATTGCACTATTTATCCAGGTTGCTTTATCGGTCCTAACGTGCATATTGGTGATAATGCACTTATCCTACCAGGAGCTAAGATTAAGCATGCAACAATAGGAGATAATTTTATCTGCAATGAGAATGTAGTTATTGGGTGCAATTCATTTACTAAGGCAAAGGATCCTAATGGAGACTTGATTTCCATGCCTTCCCTTGGAAGAGTGGTAATTGGAAATAATGTAGAGATAGGTGCCTGTGATGTTATAGAGCTTGCCACTTGCGGTGAGACAGTTATCGGAGACAATGTTAAGCTTGATAACCTGGTAAGTATTGGGCATGAATCAATCCTACACAAGAATGTGTGTATGGCAGCTCAGGCGACTCTTGCTGGTTTCGTAGAAGTAGGCGAGCGTACATTCATCGGCGTCGGCGCTAACGTAAAGAACCGTATTACCATAGGCAAGGATGTTACTGTAGGTATGGGCTCTGTAGTAGGTCGTGCCGTAAAAGATGGCGAAACAGTATTTGGAAATTTGGCAAAGCCTATTCCAATTTTAAAGAAATCATTCCAGAAATAGAGGGATTAAATGAAAAACGTTTTAGAATGGTTGGAAAAATCATCTGAGAAGTATGGTGATAAAACTGTATATTCAAACCCAGAATATAGCATGACATTTCAAGAAGTGAGTGATACAGCCAAAAGTGTCGGTACTTCTATCATAAATAAAAATCTTCCTGCAGGTCCTGTGGCAGTCATCATGGATAAGGAACCTAAGATGATAGCAAGCTATCTTGGGGTTGCCTACTCTGGTCGTATTTATGCACCAATAGATGTAACACTTCCCCTAAAAAGATTAGAAGCAATTCTAGGTAATCTTGAACCTGTGGCTATAGTTACTAGCGCATCACTTACAGAAAAGGTAAGCAATATCCTAAATCAGGTGGGCAAGGCTGATGTTAAGGTTCTTACAGTGGAAGAATTGGAAAAATCAACAGTGCAGCAGGATAAGCTTGATGAAGTTAGAAATGAAATGACCGAACTTGACCCACTCTACATTATATACACATCTGGCTCATCAGGTGTTCCAAAGGGGGTTATTGCCAGTCACAGAAATGTTATTTGTTACATCAGGGATTATGTTAAGGTAATGGGGATTACTGTCGAGGATGTGCTGGGAAATCAGTCACCTCTTGATTATATTGCAGCAATCCGCGATATATACATTCCTTTATATACAGGAGCATCATCGTTTTTGACCCCAAAGGAGTATTTCATGCAGCCAGGCAAGCTGTTTGATGCACTTAATAATGCAGGGGTTACAGCTATTGGTTGGACATCTGCATCCATGACACTGTTAGATACACTTCATGCTTTCAAAAATGACACATTAAAGTACGTGAATAAGGTGTGCTTTTCGGGTTCCGTTATGACAAAGCCAGTGCTCGAATATTGGACTACAAATTTGCCAAAAGCTCTGTTTGTAAATCAGTATGGACCAACAGAAGCTACAGCATCATGTACCTATTATGTTGTGGATGAGCACACATTTGACTACGATAGTGTGCCCATTGGTCGAGCATATGATGATTATAAAATCATTCTTATAGATGAAAATGGAA
>CAMNPQ010000138.1 GCA_946548305.1 uncultured Pseudobutyrivibrio sp. | reverse complement strand
AATCAGCAATACAAAATGGGGTAAGGCCCATCAGGAGTATCAGTATGCAACAATGCTTGGAGCAATTCTTTTGGCGGTACTGATAGGAGGATTGATACGATGGGTAGTAATAAAGTAAAAAGTAATAACAGTGCATCCTGTGATTATTGCAATAATCTGGTTTGGGATGAAGAGGACGAACAGTACTACTGTGAAATGGATATGGATGAGGACGACTATGTGAGACTTGTTACTGGTCATTATAAAGAGTGTCCCTATTTTGTAAATGGAGATGAATACAGAGTTGTAAGGCATCAGATGTAGAAGCATAAAACAATTTATGATACTATATTAATAGTAAAACTAGGAGGTATAATGGAGTGAAAAAACTACGGACATCAAGGATATTTAAGTCGGTTGCGGCACTGTTACTTGCAGTTTGCATGACTTTATCAGTACCACTTACATCAAAAGCAGCAGGAACGCAGGGAATTGATGTTTCTAAATATCAGGGAAATATTAATTGGGCTGCGGTTGCACAATCAGGTGTTTCTTTTGCATTTATCAAAGTTGGTAGCACAAAAAGCGGATTAGATCCTTATTTTGCAGCAAATGTGCAGGGAGCACAGGCAGCTGGTATTCGTACCGGTGTATATATTTATTCATATGCCACATCAGTAGAGGCAGCAGCTGCAGAGGCTCAGATGGTTTTACAGTGGATTGAGCCATACAATATCAACTTCCCTGTGGCATTTGATATAGAAGACAGCGTGCAGAAGGGACTGGATGCCAACACATGTACTGCAATGGCAAATACTTTCTGTAGTATCATTGCAGCAGCTGGTTATACACCTATGCTGTATACATATACAAATTTCTACAAATATCATTTTACCTCAGCACTTGCTTATGATAAGTGGATAGCACAGTATTCTGATCATAATGATATTGCTGGATGGGCAATCTGGCAGTACTCATCAAGTGGTTCAGTACCTGGAATTAGCGGTAGGGTTGATATGAATATTGCCGCAAAGGACTACACAGTATTTATTCCACAGGTAGGATTACTTGATTTAGGTGCCGGCAATGTATTTTTCTTCAACAATTTCCGCAGACAGTTTGGTTGGGTTGATTTAGCTGGAATCAAGTATCATACTGATCCAGCCACTGGTATAGTTACATACGGCTGGTTTGCTGATGAGACTGGAGCATATTATTTTGCACCAGAAAATGCACAGGCTGTGACAGGACTCAATACTATTGATGGCGGTATTTATTACTTCAATGAGGCAGCACAGCTTCAGACAGGCTGGCTGGAGTTAGGTGGAAATACATTCCTTTTTAACCCGGCAGAAAATGGTAAATTGTACACTGGCTGGTGGACAGATCCTGCTGTTGGTACACGTTACTTAGATACCACAGATGGACACATGCACATAGGGCTTTCTGTAATAGATAAGGATATGTACTTCTTCAATGAGCAGGGCTTCCTTCAGGTTGGCTGGGTTGACATCGAAGGTCTCACATATATGTTTAATCCAAACGACGGTGGTAAGATGTACAGAGGCTGGTGGACAGATGCCACAGGTACATATTATCTTGACCCTAAAGATGCTCACAGAGTATCAGGCTTGGCAACTATAGACAATGCTGTTTACTACTTCAATGAAATAGGTCAGATGCAGGTTGGTGTTGTAAATGTCAACGGAGCAACCTATTACTTTGGTGCAGACGGCAAGATGGTTACTGGTATGCAGACTATCGGTGATGGCACATTCTACTTCGGCGCAGACGGAGTTATGTTGACAGGTCTTATCCAGACAAGTGATGGAGTATATTATGCTGGAGCAGATGGCAGACTTATTGCTGGTCAGACAATAAAGATTGGTAACGGAGATTTCCTTTTTGGTGTGGATGGAAAGCTTGTAGTTAATCAAGTAGTACAGGTTGGAGATACATTATACCAGACGGATGAAAATGGTATGGTTGTAGCGACAGCTCCTGCACCAGTTGCAGCAAACTAAATTACTAAAATGAAAACACCCTGTTGCATACACGCAACAGGGTGTTTTGTAATTTACGATAAATTATTCTGGAAAGACGCTGGCAAGTTCGCAAATTGTTTTTACGCACATTTCTTCACCAAGACTGCCACTATCGAGGATGATATCATATTCTCTGAAATCCCCCCAGTTTTTATCAGTGTAGTACTTGTAATAGGTCTTTCTCTGTTTATCTTTTTTGGCGAGACGCTTTTCAATACTAACATTTTCAATATTTTCATATCGTTCTAGGACACGTTTTTTTCTGTGTTCCATATCTGCATGAATCATAACATTCATGCAACGGATGCCCTCTTTTCTAAGGATGTAATCAGCGCAACGACCAACGATAACACAAGGTCCTTTGTTGGCACAATCGAGAATAACCTTCTTTTGTGCAATGAATATTTCGTCTTGAGGACTTTGAAAATACATTGTTCCAGCTGCTGAAATGTCAAACCACATGGCAGTGGAAGAGGTGTATTCTCCTTGAGTTTCTATTAGTTCTTTTGCGTAGCCGCTTTCCAAGGCCACACGATTAACGATTTCTCCGTCATAAAATGGGATATTTAACTGCTTTGCAACAGCTTCTCCAATGCTATGACCGCCGCTGCCAAATTCCCTTGAAATAGTAATTACTGGATACATAGTGGTTCCCTCCAATCATTTTTCTTAACTATAGTTTAAAAAAAATTAGACAAAAAGTCAAAAAGTGTCTGATTTATCTGATTATTAATACAAGCACCATCAATAGCCATTTCTCCTGAGTCTCCGCATATATCTACACCAATTAGATCTCTTGAATTAAATAAATTGAACAGATAATTAATTAACTCTGGGACAGTCATATCTCCCTGGTCCCAATCAGTTATTGCATAGTCTGTAGAAAGGATGTCCTTATCTATGGAAATATAAATAGGCAAATTCGTGGGGATATCATTTATATCTGGGTCTTGACCAACGCCAAAGGTGAAAACCTGCTTTAAATGGGGTAAAGTGTCAGTTGATTCTAAAACCCACCCGCCGCAGGAGGTGATTTGACCAAAGCTTGGAGGCTGATTGTCGGGATGGTGGTCGAATAGAATGAGGTTAAAATCGGTGTCTATTTTTTCAAGCCATAAAAGTGTGAGATAGTGATAATTGCCTGAATCTATAAAATGGATTCCAGAAGGAGAATAGGCTGATATTAGATTTCTGATTTTTACCTTAGCCTCGTCATCTAAATAACAACGAGTACCACTTACATTGCGACAATCAATAGTTATAATATTTTCTTTTTCATTTAAGAATGACTGATACTCGTAAGCATCAGTCATTTTCATAATTATTATATTATTTTTCATTGTTTCAATATTTTACCTGCATTTTTAAGCTCTCTGCAGTTCTTTTTTGCAAATACATCCTTCCAAATGTTTGGATGGAAGAGCATTAGAATAGGGAATAATTCAAGTCGTCCAGCCAACATATCAAAAATCAGTACCAGCTTGGAAAAGTCTGAAAAGAATCCAAAGTTGACTGCTGGACCAACTTTGCTAAGGCCAGGTCCTATATTGCTCATGGTGGCTATTATTGCAGTAAATATAGTGGAAAAGTCCAAGTTTTCAAAGGAAAGTAAAAATGCACTTACAAAGAATATAAGCATAAACGTTCCAAAGAAAACATTATTTGAACGGATTGTTTCATGGTTTACAGGTTTGCCATCCATAAGTGTTTTTCTAACACTACGGGGATGAATGTAGCTGATTAATTCCTTATGAACGGCTTTGCCCATAAGAACAAATCGGGATACCTTTATACCACCACCTGTAGAGCCTGCGCATGCTCCAATAAACATTAAAAGAACTAAAACACATCTGCTGGTTTGAGGCCATATTGCAAAGTCGGCGGTTGAAAAACCAGTGGATGACTGGATTGATGTAACCTGGAAAAAAGCTTTTGTTAAGGCATCAAACAAATTTGCACTGCTTCCTAAAATATTAATGGTGATAATTCCAGTGGAAACTGCTGTAAGAAACGCATACATTCTTACTTCTTCCATTCTAAATGCATCCCTGGCATGATGGAAAAGCATATAGTAGTAAAAGTTAAAATTGACACCAAATATAAACATAAATATAGCAGTTATCCATTGACATGCCACGTTAAAACCAGCAATGCTGTCTGCATATATACTAAAGCCACCAGTACCTGCTGTTGCAATAGCAGTGTTGATAGCTTCAAATGGAGTCATGCCAGCAAACAATAAAAGAAGAAATTCTAAGGCGCATAACCCCAAATATATGAGATAAAGCATTTGAGCTGTATTTTTCAGCTTTGGAACAAGCTTTCCTACGGAAGGACCAGGGGATTCAGCCTTCATTAGGTTAAATTGTGAGCCATCCCCTCCAGCTAGAGGAATAACAGTCAAAAGGAACACCAAAACTCCCATACCACCCACTAAATGAGTGAAGCTTCGCCAAAACAGGGATGCGTGGGAAAGAAGTTCTACGTTATCTAAAATGGATGCTCCTGTTGTGGTAAATCCTGAAACAGATTCGAACAATGCGTCAATATATGATGGGATTTCACCACTAATATATAGTGGTAGGGCACCTACTACTGAAAGCACTACCCAGGATGCACCGGTGCAGAAAAATCCTTCTTTTAAATAAAAAACAAATTTGGCAGGCTTGAATCTACTATTTATAATGCCAAGAACCAGGCAAGGTAAAGCGACTACAGCGTAGTCGAACCAAACACTTTCATGGTAGATAATCCCAACCAGTATAGGAAGCATTAAAAACAGCCCAAGAAAACCAACAACATATCCTAATATAAAACGTATAACGGAGTGATTCATATCCATTACCTCAAAGTATCAAGTATAGTGGCAAAGCCAGTGTGAGTGGTGACAACCATTACAGTGTCTCCCACTTCTATAGTGTCAGAACCGCTTGGGATGATAATAGTTCCGTTACGGTTAATAAATGCAATCAAAACATTGTCCTTGAACTGAAGAACAGAGAAAGGAACTCCGACAGCTTTTGATTTTTCACTTATATTAAATTCAATGGCTTCCACTTTCTGGTCGAACAGATGATACAAAGTGAGAATATCATCACCATCACCAGATGCACTTTTTGCTCGAACATAGGCAATAATTGATTCCGCAGTAATGTGACGAGGATAGATAACAGACCCCAGATTTAGCTGCGAAAGTACATTATCAAAGTTGATTCTGTTTACTTTTGTGATTACCTTTGCGTTGCTTACCTGATTTGCATATAAGGTCAGAAGAATGTTTTCTTCATCTATTCCAGTAAGCGGTACAAAGCTTTCCACATATTCGATTCCCTCTTCACGAAGTAGAGACTCATCTCCACCGTCACCGTTGATGATTGTCGCTTTTGGAAGAGCGATGGACAATTCTTCGCAACGTTCCTTGTTACGCTCAATTATTCGAACGTTAATCCTTGCCTGCAAAAGTAGCTTGGCTAGATAGAAAGAGGCTTTGCCTCCACCTACAATCAGACAATCCTTTACCTGCCTGGTCTTAAAACCGATTTCATTTAAGAATGTACGGGCAAATCGTCTAGCCCCCACAGCAGATACTATATCGTCCGCTTCCAGTGTGAAATCACCAGTAGGTATGACAATATCGTTGCCACGCTTTACAGCAGTAATGAGCACTTTGCTGGAAATGTTGGAGCTTAAATCTCTGATGGTGAGCCCATCTAAAACATTTCCTTCTTCTATTTTAAATTCCACAAGTTCGGCTTGCCCATGAGCGAATGATGAAACCTCAAGGGTAGAAGGCAGAGAAAGAATAGAAGATATTTCTCTGGCTGCTTCAAATTCCGGGTTAATAATCATAACCAGACCAAGCTTTTCCTGTAAATATGAAATTTCCTTTGAATAATCTGGATTTCTGACTCTTGCGATAGAAGCGCAATCTCCAACCTGCTTTGCAATAGTGCAACAGAGAAGATTTAGTTCGTCAGAGTTTGTGACGGCAATAATGAGATCCGCATCTTTTATGCCAGCCTCCACCTGAGTGCTGTAGCTGGCACCATTTCCCTGGATACCCATTATGTCATATAGATTTGTAAGGTTATCTATGCGTTCCTGCTTTTGATCTATGATAACTATATCGTGCCCCTCTTTGGAAAGTCTGTCTACAAGGGTACGTCCCACCTTTCCGCAACCCACGATAATAATTTTAAGTCCTCGCTTTTTGGGGGATTTAGAAAAAGCCATTTCATTGCCTCCTGATAATACTTTAGATACAAAAATACCCATTCATACTCTAGTCCAAAAGAGGCAAAAGTGCAAGCTATATTCTGACATCCACACGGCGAGTTATTTTCTTTGCCGCATCATAAATGTCATTAAGATAGGTAGAGTCTTTGTCAAAGAAGTCCTTCATCTTTGAGGAAGAGTACAGTTTAGAGGCATTCTCATATACAGAAAGAGTGCCATCCTTTTCCACACTTATACCGATTTTCTGTAAATCGGACGCATACTTGCTGTTTAGATTTTTAATCTTGGATGCCGCATTTTTTACAGAGGTGTCACCTGCCCCATATTTACTGGCGGAAGTAATAGCATTGTTCATAGTGTCAGCAAAAGCCTTTAGCTTTTCTTGAATTTGGGCTTTTGTGCCAGATTCAAAATCATAGTCCTGCAATTTTCTAACAGCATTCCTAAGGGCACTGGCGTCCGCCATAGAAAGCGTTCCCTGGGAAGCATTAGACCTGGTAGAACCACTTGCTACTGAAGCGTAGGAATTGTAAAACAATCTTAAGCTAAGAGAATTGGTGACACTTATACTCATAATAGACTCCTTTTGATAGACTTCTACATATTTTATCGAATGAAAACCTTTAAAAATGAAGTATCATATTGAAGATTTTATGAAATTAAACTATACTTTAGGAAAATTTTGAAAACATAAGGAGCGTCTATGAACCAGGAGAAAGTCATCGTTATCGATTTTGGCGGACAGTACAATCAGCTCGTGGCTCGTCGTGTCAGAGAATGTAATGTCTACTGCGAAATCTATTCTTATCGTACCCCGTTAGAAGAAATCAAAAAAATGAATCCAAAGGGAATTATTCTAACTGGTGGACCAAATTCATGCTACGAAGAAGGAGCACCTACCTATACAAAGGAACTGTTTGAACTTGGCATACCAGTACTTGGTCTTTGCTACGGCGCACAGCTTATGATGCATGTGCTAGGTGGCAAGGTTGAAAAGGCACCAGTTCGTGAATACGGCAAAACTGAGACCTTTATTGATGGAGCTTATGATTCATTATTCGCAGGAGTGGATAAGTCTACTATAGTATGGATGAGTCATTTTGATTACATTTCTAAGGTGGCTCCTGGATTTGATATATTAGCTCATACAGCAGACTGCCCGGTTGCAGCAGCTGGCTGCCTAGAG
>CAMNPQ010000137.1 GCA_946548305.1 uncultured Pseudobutyrivibrio sp. | reverse complement strand
CTGTTAAGAATGGAAAGAAAGGCTGAACCTCGCCATGCCATACATGCTCAAATGCCAGCAATGCAGAGCCTCCCCATAAAAGATTTGATAGCCACTTAAGCTTTCTAGTCATTGGAATCTTGCCATCATTCTCCTTATACTCAACGCCCTTCTTCTCCATTGTCTTTTTTACGATTGTTGTAACAACAGCCTCACCAGCTGGAACTGTAAAACAAGCCATATTATTTATCCTCCTACAAAAAAATTCTAGTCTAGAATGCAACATTCCAAACCAGAATTCATTATAACATTATTATTCTTCTCTACAGTTTATTTTTGCAAATCTTACGATTCAAATATATACATTTGTTATTCCTTTGTGGAATACATAACTTCACTGTCCATATCCATAAACTCATCAATCACCGCAAGCACAGGAAGCTTAAACTTCTCATCACCAAACAGCCACTGCTCATGCTGCATATCAAATTCTCTGATATCAGGATTATGGAAATATTTCTTGTATCGATTCAGGTATTTTTCACCCATTTTATTTGCATATATAAAATGACAAATAGTATGGTCAACATTAATATCATCCTCTAAGTGAGTGAGCAAATCAGTGTAATACTCATTCTTGATAGACTCAGGGCTAAACTGAGCAAAGCAATCCATAAATTTGGATGCTGTTTCTTCACTCATCTCAAAGGATTTCATCATCATTTCCTTTGTCTTGTTCTTCTTTTTCTCATTCTTGGTAAAGCTAGTTAGAAGTGGTACTACTAGCTTTGATTGAAGCCAGGCAGCCACCTTGCCACTTTGGTCTAGGTCTGGACTACCAAAAATACCATGGTCAATATGAACCCTTCTTCTTTGAATAAGCTGTCCTACAAATGTGGAGCCAAGGGACGAACCAATAGCTCCATCCAATCTTCCGTTATGGTTCTTTATAATGTAATCTTCAATCTTTTCAGTTACTGTAATCATGTCCGGGAAAATATCATCTCCACCATCAAAACCATCATAGTTTACACAGATCAAATGATATTTTTCTCCCAGCTCATCCACTACAGTTCCAAAATTTGTTTGCCAGTTACAACAGGTACCTGGCAGTAGCATCAATGTCTTTTTTGACATATTTCCCATTTCTTCGAATCGCATATTCTAGCCTTCTTTCTAGACAAATTTACATCTGTTATATATTACTATATGATGTTAGTTTTGTCTAACCCGTTTATGAAAACAAAGGCCTCTATCGTATGATAGAGACCTAAAACTACATACTACTCTACTTAAACTCCTGGACCAAAACCTTGTAAACACCTTTTTCATTCCATGATGGGCAGATGTTATTAGCGTGAGCCTTTACAGCATCTGGTGCAGTTTCCACAGCGTAACTATGAACTGCCACGTCAAGCATACCTATATCGTTATTGTTGTCACCGAACACCATCGTCTCTTCTTTAGAAATGCCAAATAGCTTTTGAATAAATCCCAAGGCTGCTCCTTTATCGACAGATTTATCCATCATATCTATCCAATCCTCACCAGCCATTGTGGCCTTAACCCTATCCTTCCATTCAGGAATAATCTTTCCTTCTCCTAAATTACGGATTGAAGGTCTATGAAAGGCAGAGACCTTTATAATCTGCTTACCTGCTGCCAAGATATCATCAACCACTTCAACATAATTTCGATATCCCTCAGTCAACAGCTTTACAAAGCTTTCCTCATTGCCAGGCTCTATGTATGTTACGCCAGGGCCTTCCCATATAATATTGCAGTTAGGAGTGTTTCTAAGCTCGTGTGTTAATTCTGTTACATAATCAGAGTTCATGCCTGTAACATGAATATCAACACCTCTACACTTTACATGAGCACCATTGCTTGCAATAAAAATAAGGTCATCCTTTATATCCTCAAACATCCTTTCAATGCTTGTTGATTGTCTGCCGCTGGCTATACAAACAATAATATCCTGCTCTCTAAGTTCCTTTATTTTTTTTATAAACTCAGGATATATTTCTGCTGAACCATCTTTTACAAGTGTTCCATCCACATCTGTGGCAATTAGCTTAATCATAAAATGCCTCCATAAGATTCATATCCATTTCAATATCATAACAACCTTACATGCACTTTGGCAACTATAAGCAATAAAAAAGGCGGCTAGTGCCGCCCTAATTCATATTCATTAATTTTCAAATAACCACTCCATTACCGCTACACATCTGTTGTTTCTTTTCTTCTTTTATATTTCCTCTCATCTACCTGCCTCCTATATTTTTCGACATCATAGTACCATTCAGTAGAAAAGAGTATCAATTCTATTACCAATGACATTATTTCCCAAATGGAAAAAAAGAAGAGAATGCTGCAAAACAAAGTTTTACAGCATCCTCTTTGTCTACACTCTGAGACCTCTATCCGAGGCCTATCCAATCCTTTTTATATGAGAACCGACTATCTCTGATACCTCAGAAATAGTGGTGAAGGTGCTACCATGAAAATCCTTCAAAAGTGTTTTCAGTTCATGGATTTCTGCTCTGGTAACAACTACATATAGAATATCCTTTTCATTGTTAGATATAAGTCCCTCGCCTCTCATGAAGGTGACAGTTCTGCCCAGCTCCCTATTAATTTTTTTCGCCAGCTCTCTGCCTTCGTCAGTAATTATCATCACAGATTTCGTACTTTCGAAGCCAATTTCAACTACGTCAATAACCTTCGAGGAAATAAAATACATGAGCAGGGAATACATCCCCCTATCCATATTAAAAACCAGTCCTGCCACAGCAAAAATGAAAACATTAAATATTAAAATCACCTGACCTGTGGAGATTGACATATTTCTATTTAGCAATACTGCTATTACCTCTGTTCCATCCAAACAGCCACCGCCTCTTAGCACGAGCCCAACGCCAATACCTAAAAGCACACCTCCATATGTAACTGCCAGCAGGATTTCATATGTGGCATTTTCCATATGCTCAAACACACCTGTAAAAATAGAAAACAATGCAATAGCATATATTATCCTGGTCACATAGGACATTCCAAGCTTACGGTAAGCAACTATCACAAATGGAATATTTATAAGGAAAATCAGAATTCCAAGTGGAACAGGTAGAAAATGTGCAATAATCATACTGATACCTGTTACACCTCCATCAAAAAGCTTGTTGGGAACCAAAAACTCTTCAATGGCAAAAGCCGCTATAATAGCTCCCAGTGTAAGCTCTACCATAGATACAATCATTTCTTTATTCTTTTGCTTCATATTTACCCGCCTTTTTTTATTATAATAATATGATAGCAACCTTTTACATATATTTGCAACCTTCAAATTGTAATGTAACCTGCCACAATAAATGGTGATAAATACCCGTAAAAAAATAAAGGCCAGAGAATTATCTCCGACCTTTATTAGAATTTGAAAAATTAGCTTTCTTTATCCTCTAATGTGTCCTTCAATTTTTGACTAGCGTCAATTGTAAAATGAATCAGATTATTATTAATAGTATCCACTGCATCTGATACGCTATTTGCAGCCTGGGCAACTCTCTCACTGGAAACAGCAACCCCTCTTGATGCCTCAGTGACTTTTTCCACATTGGCAGCTATTTCCTGAGTTGAAGCAGACTGTTCTTGTGAAACAGATGCCATATTTGTAGCCACATCATTTACCTTTCTCATCTGCTCCGCCATAGTATTAAGCGTGGTGGTGGCTGCATTTAATTCTGATGTAATTTGAAGGAAGGTTTCCGCCGCTGTGTTTATTGACTCAGCACTATCATTGATAAGCACTGAATTTGCCTGTGATTTTTCGGAAAGGTCTCTCACTCTATCTGACATTTCCCTAATAATATCTACAATCTGGTTGGTAGCCTCTGCGGAATTATTTGCAAGGTTTCCAATCTCCGTTGCAACCACAGCAAATCCTTTGCCAGCTTCACCAGCTCTGGCTGCCTCAATTGAAGCATTTAATGATAACAGATTTGTCTGGGATGATATAGAATTAATCATATCTACTATCTGTGTAATCTGTTGTGCTGCATCATCCACGCTATTTACAGCCTCAGACATTTCGTTCATAGAAGCCACGATATTATCCATACCCTCGGCTACAGTCTTCATATCCTTTTGACCTTCATCTGCCTTTTCAACCAGGTCATTCATGGTTCTTTCGATTTCTTCTTCGTCAGTTGTAACATCTGCTACAGTCTGAGCTAATGTAGTGGCATTTTCTGCAACCTCTGTAACAGCATCTGCCATATCATCAATATTACTTCTAATCTGATCCATTGATATTGACTGCTCATTGGCAGCCACTTCAAGCTCCTGAGCTGTATCCTTAGAAACCTGGGCATCACCTATCAGCCTCTGGCTAACGGATTTGATTTCGCTTAGGCTTCCGCGCATACCATTTATAAAATCACCCATTGCCGAATTCATAAATGCTATCTCATCATTACCCTTTGCTGCAATCTCCACAGTAAAATCGCCATTTGCAATTTTTTCAATATTGTCTGTAAGAGCTGTTACCGGCTTCTTTATCATCTTAGAAAGAACACTAATCATTAAAAATACAATAATAAGAACAGCAGCAGTTGTT
Source organism: uncultured Pseudobutyrivibrio sp. (assembly GCA_946548305.1). GTDB lineage: Bacteria > Bacillota > Clostridia > Lachnospirales > Lachnospiraceae > Pseudobutyrivibrio. Next base: position 3,014 of record CAMNPQ010000137.1, on the reverse strand, counting down.
ACAATAGCTAGAACAACGATAATTCTATACAGAGTTTCTAATACTTCTGACTGCTTGGCATAAATAATAATCTGCCAATCTGTTCCATCCACTGGTGACGAAACCATATAGTATTTTGTATTTCCAGCTTTTACAGATGTGACTACATTATGTTCCTTTGCCATAAAAGAATTTACAGCATTTAAAAATTTGTCCGAGCTATTATCAGCTATGTTTGTTCCGCAGATTGCAGTATCCTTGTAGGATAATATCTGACCTGCAGAAGTCACCATAATGCATCCACCAGTTTTATATAATGATATATTATTTAAATTCTGTTGCAATGATGTGAGAGTTAAATCTGAAGCAAATACCCCATCTCTACCGTCCTGTAAATGAATGTGACGTACTACAGTTGCACATAAATCTCCCGTTGCCTCATCAAAGTATGGCTCACCAGCATAATAGAACCAGCTGTTATCATTTTTCATTCCTTCTATGTACCATTCTTTTTCAGAGACAACATAATCCCCATCTGGCACCCAACCTGAAGCATCTAAAAATTCTCCATTTGTGGTTCCAATATATGTTCCCAGAGGAATCAGCTCATACCTTTCCACTGTTTGAGACATAAAATCAATCAGTGCAGCATTGTCCTCAAATTGTTGCTTTTCAACAGAGTCTGCAATACCATTTAAATAATAGAAAATAGCATTCAATTCTCGATTGACACTACCAGCCTCTGCTATCACCTGATTGTTAAGGGAAGAATCTATCAAATCCTTCACCATACCAAATCCTAGCCCCGCAATAATTCCCTCTGCCAGCAAAGTATTTGCCACCAAAAGTGCTGCAAAAAATAATGTCAGTTTTTTACTTATCGCTTTTGGAGAAGGGCCTTTTTTTCCTTCTCTTCTTTCTACTTGTCTTTTCACCACAATACACCTCCATGCAATAAATGAATATACACCTAGAGTATGTAAAATCTGTGATGATTATATTAGTGCCTCTGCTATATTTAAACTGTGCTCTACCACACGTCTTGAAACATTCAAATACTCTGTTAGATACACACTTACTTCTGCATCCACTTTTCCCTTACGAAGCTTTTTCAAATCAGACTTCTTTATTTTCTTAATCTGCTCTACCACAGCCTCTCCCAGGGTAATGACATTTTCAGCCATTTGTCCGTCTTTGGTTTCATAAGCCATATTCAAATTAGAAAAAATCTCTTCCAGCTTACTATTTAAACTCTTAAGAACCTTTTTAGTATCCTTTTTATCCCCATAACTATCCTCCAGCTTTTTGAGTATTGTGGAAAGATTTAAAGAATAGTCGCTTATTCTTTCCATATCTCCTATTGTATGCAAAACATTTGCAATTATCTCACTGTCACTGTCTGATACTTCCTTAGAAGAAAGCTGAATCAAAAAATCATTGCAGGACAGGAACATTGAATCTACTTTTTCTTCAAGTTCCTTTACATTATCCCGTTTTTTTCCATCAAAATCCTGTAGCAAATCCATTGCCTCAGTGTATCCATCAGTTGCAGTCTTAAGTATGAGGGCAGATTTTTTTCTACACTCCATTACAGCTACTGAAGGTGTAAAAAGCAGTCTCTTGTCCAAAAATATTTCTTGTTCTGTATCGTCCTTGATAAATGTTTCCGCAATATTTACCAACTGTTTTGAATAAGGTAGTAATATGCATGTAGTGGCAATGTTAAATATAGAATGAAATGCTGCAATTTCAAATGGTTGTATGCTTTTATCAAAAATTGCAAGGTGCATTCCCCAATCCAGAATCATATATATAACCAGTCCAATTGCTGTTCCTATTAAGTTAAAACTCACATGTATTACGGAAACACGTTTCGCATTTTTACTTACACCTATTGTTGAAAGAAGTGCAGTAACACAGGTTCCGATATTCTGTCCCATTATTATAGGAACTGCCACACCATAGCTGATATTTCCTGTTAAACTGAGTGCCTGCAAAACACCAACAGAAGCCGCTGATGATTGAATAACTGCTGTAAATAATGTACCAATTAAAACTCCAAAGAAAGGATTTCTAAAGGCTGTCAGTGCATCCACAAATCCTGGGACCTGTGAAAGTGGTGCTAAAGTATCAGACATCAGTTCCATTCCATGCATAAGTATTGAAAAGCCAACCAGAACCTGTCCTAAATCCTTTTTCTTTTGCTCTTTGGCTGCCATTATCAAGCACACACCAATCAATGCCATAATTGGAGAAAAATTCTCAGGCTTCAGCATTGAAAGTAAAAAATTATCAGTCTGCAAGCCACTTAAACTAAGTATCCATGCTGTAAGGGTTGTGCCTATGTTGGAACCCATTATGACACCCACAGTTTGGGCAATAGTCATAATACCCGAATTTACCAAACCTACCAGCATTACTGTAAGTGCTGATGAAGATTGCATGGCAATAGTTATTATTGCACCAAATGCCAATCCCTTTAGTGGATGGTCAGTCATTTTCTCTAAAATAGTCTCTAACCTGTTTCCTGCAACCTTTTTTAAAGAGCCAGATAAAACATTCATACCAAAAAGGAAGAATGCCAATCCACCAATTAGCACGATGAAATTATAAATACTCATTTTTCTCTCCTAACTAAATAAGCCCCCGTCCACTTGACGAAGGCTTGTCTAATACTTTCTCCTTAACATCAATTCACTCATAGCTTCAATTTTCACCTTATTGTATTCACAATATCAGTTTCTAGTCTATAGTTTGTATTTAAAGTATATGTAAATTTTTACTCCCCATGACTTTCTTTTAATATGAACTAGCACAGTGTATTATCTTTTTACCTTAATATAATAGTTCACAATTATTAAATATTTTTTTCATCAATTATTGGTATCATAAAAATAGTAATCATCTCATAGGCTGGAGGCATATATTTATGGAAATGGTAAAGCGTATTTGCCCTAATTGCGGCAAGGCATTTTATATATCATCTGTGGACATGGACAAAAAATATCAGCATGGTTATGTGCCTATTTTTTGTA
>CAMNPQ010000136.1 GCA_946548305.1 uncultured Pseudobutyrivibrio sp. | reverse complement strand
GGCTCTCTCCCATGATGGATTAGTGTTAGTAGAGAAGCGAGAATGGACTGTTGCTATTGCAGATTCATAGTCCTCATCCAACAAATCCTCAAAGAAAAGTCTCAGCTGATCCACAAGAAACATTCCCTTGTATACAATGGTTCTGCTTGAAAGGGAAGCCACATAGGTATCCTCTGCTGTCTGCTCAAATACGCGTCTTGCCACATAAAGCTTTCTATCAAATGCCAGTCCCTTTTCAACATCCTTAGGCTTTTTGATAAATGCCTGGGCAATAAACGGCATACAATCCACTGCAAGCTTTCCTAAGATTTCAGGTCTTGTTGGAACATCTCTCCAGCCTAAGAACTCCATTCCTTCCTTTTCAACAATGATTTCAAACATCTTCATTGCCTGTTTTCTTTTAAGCTCGTCGTTAGGAAAGAAGAACATTCCCACACCGTATTCACGCTCGTCGCCTATTTCAATCTTAAGCTCACTACAAGCCTTCTTGAAAAACTTGTGAGAAATCTGAAGCAGAATTCCTACACCATCACCAGTCTCACCTGATGCATCCTTGCCAGCTCTATGTTCTAAGTTCTCAACAATCTTTAGGGCATCTGAAACTGTCTTGTGTGTCTTTATACCTTTGATAGATACAACAGCTCCTATACCACAATTGTCATGCTCAAAACTAGGGTCATACAGACCTTTCATTTGATTGTCCATGTCCGCTACTCCTTCCACATCGTAGTTTCATTGTAAAAAAATAAAGGCGTCTAAAGAAACCACTCCATAAAAGAGTTATTTCTTTAGACGCCTTTGTCTTGTGAAAAACTATACAACTATTTTGCTAAGATTGCAAGCACTTTTTTAATTTACTGTGTTAAAGTATGAGTAAACTGCTCAAATTATATCAGATTCCTATTTAATTACTGGTCTGACTCTTCTGGCAAGTACAAGTGCCAGCGCAAGCTTTACTAAGTCAGGAATAATGAATGGGAATACACACCATGAAAGTGCTGTCATGGCACCAATAGCTTCTGCACCCCTAGAATATACTACCATAAACCAAACTGTACCTAAGGCATAGCATGCTGCAAGACCTATTACTAAAGCTATTATTTCAACTAAAAGTGTTTTTTTGAAAAGCTTTGTAGCCAATATATATACAAGGCCTGTAAGTATGAAGCCAATGATATATCCACCTGTTGAGCCCAGCACAACTCCAATTCCTCCTGAAAAGCCGGCAAATACAGGTGCACCAACTGCTCCTATTAAGATATAAACCAATACTGAAATAGTTCCTCTTTTGCCACCAAGCAAAGAAAGAATTGCAAATACTGCAAATGTCTGTAAAGTAAATGGCACTGTTGTTGGAATACTAATCCATGAGCACACTGCTATCAGTGCTGCACCAAGAGCAATGTATGCAATATCTAATGTTGAAAAGCTTGTTCCTTTTGTTGTTAATGTACTTGTGTTATCCATGTCTCCTCCTTTGTGTAGTATTATTTTTCACTTGAATAACAATAGCAGAACCAAAAAAGATTGTCAACCTAGTTGTAATATCAGGTTGACAATCTTTTTCATGCTATAAAATTTTCAAGTATTCTCTTACCCTCTGGTGTGAGTATTGATTCTGGATGAAACTGTACACCATACACTTCATATTCTTTATGAGCTACAGCCATTATCTCTTCATCCTCTGTGGTGGCAATGATTTGTAGGGAGTCTGGCAGGCTTTTGTTTTCTGCTGAAAGTGAATGATATCTTGCTACGTCTATTTTGTCAGGAAGTCCCATAAACAGTTTACAATTATTATCAATTGTCACCCTGGACTTCTTTCCATGCATCAGTTCCTTTGCATAAGTAATCGTACCACCAAAGGCTTCGCAAATAGCCTGATGCCCCAGGCACACCCCAAGGATAGGCACTTTCCCTGCAAAGTGTGTTATCACATCCTCGCAAATGCCTGCATCCCTTGGTCGTCCTGGACCAGGAGAAATAATAATATGACTAGGCTTTATGTTTTCAATATCGCATATACGTAGTTCATCATTTCTTACTACTCTAATGTCAGGATTAATCATTCCAATCAGCTGGTAGAGGTTATAAGAAAAGCTATCGTAATTATCTATTAGTAAAATCATTCTATTCCTCCCTCTGCCTGTTTAATGGCATTCACAACAGCCTTGGCTTTATTGATACACTCTGTTGCCTCATTTTTAGGTATAGAATCATACACTATTCCTGCACCTGAACGTATATGAATCACATCATCCTTTTTATAAACAAGTCTGATTGCAATGCACACATCCAGATTTCCACTGAAATCCAAATATCCTATAGCTCCACCATAAATTCCACGCTTACTCTGCTCCAATTCTTCGATAATCTGGCATGCTCTGAATTTGGGTGCTCCTGAAAGAGTTCCCGCTGGAAGAATTGCATCAATTGCGTCTATTGCATCCTTGCTGCTATCAAGCTCTCCCACAACGGTAGAACCAATATGCATAACATGGGAGAACTTCTCAATCTCCATGTATTTTTCCACAGCTACAGAACCTAATTTACTGATTTTTCCAATGTCATTTCTGCCTAAATCCACCAGCATATTGTGTTCTGCTTTTTCTTTTTCGTCATTTAAAAGCTCTTTTATAAGGGCATTATCCTCTGCCTCATTTTCACCTCTAGGGCGAGTTCCAGCCAGTGGAAATGTACTTACTTTTCCGCTTTCCACTTTCACCAAAGTCTCTGGGGACGCTCCTGCTATCTCTATATCTGAGCTTGAAAAATAAAACATATATGGAGATGGATTGCTAGCTCTAAGAAGTCTATAAGTGTCAAATAAGCTTCCTGAAGCTTTGGCTGTGAGAGGATTGGATAAAACTACCTGAAAAATATCACCCTCTTTTATATAATGCTTGGCCTTTTCAACCATATGCTCATATTCTTCAACTGAGAATTTAGGGGTAATTTCTGTCTTCAGTTTTATAGGTTCAAAATGCTTCTTTCCACCATTTTGAAGTAGATATTTAATATCCAGAAGTCTTTTTTGAGCCTTTTCATATGCCATTTCTACAGAACAGAAATCATCTCTAAAGTCGTCTTCGTAGCTTTTTCCATCATTAAGCATAAGCCCTGTGATTAAATAGATTTTCTGCTTGAAATTGTCAAAGGCAATCACATCATTGAAAAGCATCAAATCCATATCCTTAAAATCATCATCTTCTTTTGAAAGACTCAGCTTTGGCTCAGCATATTTTATATAATCATAGGAAAAAAAGCCCACAAGTCCCCCTGTAAATGTAGGAAAGCCAGAAAGTCTAGGAGATTTATATTTGGCTAAAATCTCTCTTAGCGTATCATTTGGATGCTCCACTTCCTTCTCAAAAACAAGGACTTTACTGCCCCCATCATTTTCTTTAATGGAAAGCTTTCCGTCCTGACATGTCACCTCTATCTTAGGATTGAAGCCTAAAAATGTGTATCTGCCCCATGTCTCAGTCTGACTGGCACTCTCTAATAAATAGCATTGCTGACTGGTGTTTCTGATTATTCTCATCACTTCTATAGGAGTGTAGCCATCTGATAGAATTTCCATCATCACAGGAATTCTTTTATACTCTCCAGTCTCAGCCAGCTTTCTCACCTCTGGGATACTAGGATGCATGGTAGGCCTCCTTTATACTCTTTGCAAATTCTCCTACAACTGCTGGTGCATCACTTTTATATTTCTCCACCAGTTTCACAATAGCAGAGCCTATGATGGCACCATCAGATATTCCAGCCATTTTAGCTGCCTGCTCAGGATTTGAAATACCAAAGCCCACAGCACATGGTACCTTTGTATTCATACGCACTCTCTTTACCAAAGAAGCAATATCACTATTAAACTCAGTACGTGTTCCCGTAACCCCAAGGCTTGAGACAATGTAAATAAAGCCTTTCGCCTCCGAAGCAATCTTATCAATTCTATCCTCTGAAGTAGGTGCTATCATGGAGATAAAATCAATGTCATATTCTTGTGCTACAGCGTCAAATTCACCCTTTTCCTCAAAAGGAACATCTGGCAAGATAATACCATCCATACCAATTTCTTTACATTTTGCGAAAAACTTGTCCATTCCATAGGAAAAAACCACATTGGCATAGGTCATAAATACAAGAGGAATTTTTACAGTATTCCTAAGCTCCTTTACCATTGCAAATATATCATCTGTGGTGATTTTATTTGAGAGTGCTCTGATATTAGCCCCCTGTATAACCGGCCCCTCTGCTGTAGGGTCAGAAAAAGGAATACCAAGCTCTATTAAATCTGCTCCATTTTTCTCAAGCTCAATAACAATTCTTTTAGTGGTTTCTAGGTCTGGATCACCACAGGTTATGAATGGGATAAATGCCTTTTTGTTATTAAAAGCCTCTGCTATATTACTCATGGATATCCTCCCCTCTGTATCTTGCTATCGCTGCGCAATCTTTATCGCCTCTTCCAGATACTGTAACTACTATTATTTGATCTTTTTTCATTGTGGGCGCCAGCTTTCTGGCATAGGCTATAGCATGAGCACTTTCTATAGCAGGAATAATTCCTTCTGTCTTCGATAAATATTCAAAAGCCTCCACAGCTTCATCATCTGTCACAGGTACGTACTCTGCTCTACCTATATCGTGCAAATATGCGTGTTCAGGACCAATTCCAGGATAATCAAGACCTGCTGAAATAGAATAAACTGGTGCAATTTGTCCATATTCATCCTGACAAAAATAGGATTTCATTCCATGAAAAATACCTACACGTCCTGTATTTACAGTGGCTGCTGTTTCAAATGTATCTATTCCTCTACCTGCTGCCTCACAGCCTATCAGACGCACATCCTTGTCCTCAATAAAATTATAAAAGGTCCCCATGGCATTACTTCCACCACCTACACAAGCAATCACAGCATTAGGTAATTTGCCTTCCTTTTCAAGTATCTGCTCCTTGATTTCCTTGGAAATGACAGCTTGAAAATCCCTGACAATAGTTGGAAATGGATGTGGTCCCATAACAGACCCAAGACAATAATGAGTGTCATCTATTCTGCTTGTCCATTCCCTCATGGCTTCAGATACTGCGTCCTTCAATGTAGCAGTTCCGCTTGTTACTGGTATAACCTCTGCTCCAAGTAACCTCATTCTGTAAACATTTAAGGCTTGTCTTTCAGTATCCTCCTTGCCCATAAAAACAACACATTCCATTCCAAGCAATGCTGCTGCCGTAGCTGTGGCAACACCGTGTTGACCTGCTCCTGTCTCAGCGATGAGCCTTGTCTTTCCCATCTTCTTGGCAAGAAGTGCCTGCCCCAACACATTATTTATCTTATGACTTCCCGTATGGTTCAAATCCTCTCTCTTTAGATAGATTTTTGCACCACCTAAATCCTCTGTCATCTTTTTTGCATAATATAAAAGGCTTGGTCGCCCAGCATAATTATTAAGTAAGTCTGTTAGTTCTCTATTAAATTCTGGGTCGTCCTTGTAATGGTTGTATGCCTTCTCCAATTCTATTACTGCATTCATTAGAGTTTCTGGTATATACTGACCACCATGTACACCAAATCTTCCTTTGCTATCTGCCATTTTTTTATCCTCTCTCACAGCTTTCACAAACTGCTTCATCTTATAAGTGTCTTTTAATTTATCTGTCTCAATGCCAGAGCTTACATCCACTCCATAAGGCTTTGCTATTTCAATAGCTTTGCTTACATTTTCAGGGTCAAGACCTCCAGCTAAAATAAATGGTCTTTTTAACTGAGTGAGGCTTTCCAGGTTCTTTATTTGAACCCCACCACCTTTTCCAGTATCAAACATAATCATATCTGCACTGGATTTTTCTGCCAAAAGAATTGACTCTGGTAAATCAGCCTGAAAGGTCTTGATAACTGGTATGTTATTAGCCTTTAGCTCTTTAATATATGCCTCATTCTCATGACCATGTAGCTGTGCCACATCAATTATGTTCTCTGCAAACAATTCCTTAATTTCATTTACAGGCACATCCACAAAAACGCCAACAGCTTTAATTTGCGGATCTAACAGCCCCTTTAGCTTTTTAGCCTGAGCCTTAGTGAGATTCCTAAAGCTTTTATCATAAAAAACAAATCCCACATACTCTGGCTTTAGGTCATTTGCAATTTTTATGTCCTCTTCCCGTGTCAAGCCACAGAGCTTTATCCTTGTCATAATAAGTGCCCCCTTAATTTGTTTAGCATGTAAGCCTTATCACTGGCTCTCATTAGTGTTTCTCCAACTAAAACAGCATCCACCTTTGCTTCCTCTAATGCCTTCACATCTGCTCTGTCTTTAATTCCACTTTCAGAAACAAATATAACATCCTCAGAAATCAGACTTCTAAGCCTTTTGCTATTTGAAGTATCCACAGAAAAATCCTTTAGGTTGCGATTATTCACACCTATTATTCTGGCATTTGCCGAGCATGCAACACTTATCTCAGCCTCGTCGTGAGCTTCAACTAATGCGCTCATTCCCAGCTCATCACAAATATGTAAATACTCCTTGATTTGTTCTTTAGAAAGAATTGAGCAAATCAATAATACTGCTGATGCTCCCAAAACCCTTGCCTGGTAAATCATATATTCGTCTACAGTGAAATCTTTTCTGATACAAGGTGCCTTTACACTGTTAGCGATTTCCTCTAAATATTTATCACTGCCTAAAAACCATTTGGGCTCTGTTAATACTGATATGCAATCAGCTCCAGCCTCATCATATTCTTTTGCAATATTTAGATAGTCAAAATTCTCAGCGATTATTCCCTTTGATGGAGATGCCTTTTTGCACTCGCATATAAAGCTAATATGTTCATTCTTTAAAGCCTTTTCAAACTCAAAGGCTTTTTTAGGAAGACTAAAAGCATTTGCTTTCATCACCTCAAGAGGAATATCCTGTTTTTCCAGTGCCACACGCTTTTTTGCGTAGTCTGCCAGTTCATCTAATATAGTCATGAATTTGATACCTCAATAAATTTTTCCAAAGTAGCCAGTGCTTTACCAGAATCTATAAGCTCCTTTGCAAGCTCTATTCCGCCTTCAAAGCTGTCCGCTTTTCCTCCGATATAAAGGGCTGCTCCAGCATTTAATAAAACCGCATCTCTCTTTGGACCTTTAGCTCCCTTTAAAATGTCTATTGTGATTTTTGCATTGTCTTCTGGTGTGCCCCCTTTAAGGTCCTCTTTTGAACACTTATTTAATCCAAAATCTTCTGGCTCAATAGTATAAGTTTTATACCATCCGTCCTTTATCTCACAAATTTTGGTTGGTGCGGACAGTGATATTTCATCCAGCTTATCCAAGCCATATACCACCATGCCTCTTCTTACTCCTAGATTTATTAAAACCTGGGCTAATGGCTCTACTAAATACTCGTCATACACACCAAGAAGCTGCATAGAAGGTGTAGCTGGATTTGTAAGAGGTCCTAGTATATTGAACACTGTTCTAAATCCTAATTCTTTTCTAATGGCACCTACATATTTCATGGAGGTGTGATACTTCTGCGCAAAGAAGAAACACATTCCCACTTCTTTTAAAAGCTCCACACATTTTTCAGGATTCTGATCTATATTTACACCTAATGCCTCTAA
>CAMNPQ010000135.1 GCA_946548305.1 uncultured Pseudobutyrivibrio sp. | reverse complement strand
ACGAAGCCTATGCAGTAGGCGGCTGTGTCCGTGACTGCATTCTAGGGAAAATTCCACACGATTGGGATATCACAACATCGGCTTTGCCAGAACAGGTAAAGTCTCTTTTTGATAGAACCTTTGACACTGGAATTGAACACGGCACCGTTACTGTACTGCTCCACGGCGAGGGCTACGAGGTAACCACCTATCGCGTGGATGGCAAATACGAGGATGGCAGACATCCAAAGGAGGTCACATTTACAGCATCTTTGGAGGAGGACCTTAAGAGGCGAGATTTCACCATCAACGCCATGGCTTATAATCACAGTAAAGGTCTGGTGGATTTGTTTGGGGGCAAGGAGGATTTAGAGGCAGGTATCATCCGTGCCGTGGGAAATCCCTTAGAGCGTTTCACGGAGGATGCCCTTCGCATGCTGCGAGCCCTCAGATTTTCAGCCCAGCTGGGCTTTGAAATAGAGCCTGGCACCTACAATGCTATCTGTGAGCTTGCACCTACACTTGACAGAATCAGTGCTGAGCGTATTCAGGTGGAGCTTGTAAAGCTGGTGGTGTCGGAGCATCCAGAAAGGCTTAGGGATGTGTACAAAACTGGGCTTTCAAAGGTGTTTTTCAAGGAATTCAACGACATGATGGAATGTGACCAGGTGAACAAGCACCATATATACACTGTTGGAGAACACACTATTGTTTCAATGGGACTTGTGCCCGCTGACAAGGTGCTTCGTCTTACAATGATGCTCCATGATGTAGCAAAGCCAGTGTGCAAGACCACTGATGAAAAGGGACAAAACCATTTTAAAATGCATCCTGCCACAGGAGCACAGATGGCTCGTGAAATCCTAAGAAGGCTTAAATTCGACAATGCAACCATAGACAGAGTGTGCAATCTTGTAAAAAATCATGATGACAGGCCTGAGATAAATGAGCGAAATGTGCGAAGGATGATTATTAGAGTGGGTCAAGAGAATTTCCCAGACTTATTGGCAGTCAAACGTGCTGATTGCCTTGCTCAAAGCATGTATCATAGGGAAGAAAAGCTTGACTACATCCAAAGCCTGGAAAACATGTATGAAACTATTATTTCTCAGGGCAATTGTCTAAAAATAAAAGACCTAAAGATAAATGGGAAGGACCTTATTGAAATGGGAGTTCCCCAGGGAAAAGGCATTGGAGAGATTTTAAATGCCATATTTGATGAGGTTGTGGATAATCCCCAGCTTAACACTAGAGAATATCTGTTAAACAGGGCTAAAGATATGATAAAATAATGCTATGAATATAAAGCAGGATAAGAAAAAATACAATTTAATATTGCTGTTTCTACTGTTTATATTATTTGCATCAGGTTGTGGTACACATCCTAACAATGCCACAGTCACTAATCATACAGGCTCAGCCATTAAAAACACAAAAGAAGAAACTGTTGAGACTGAGGAAGCTACAGAAGAGCCTAAAGTGGAGCAAACATCCTTAGAATTATACATAGTGGAAAATCTCAACATGACAGATGAGACCATATCCCTGTACTCCATTAGTGACGGCAAGCAGTACAGATTCAACTACAACATGACCACAAGGTTTATGGATAAATATGGCAAAAGCAGCGTCTGGGCCAGCTTTACTCCAGGTACAGTTGTCACTATAGGCGATTTGTTGCCATCCTCAGGGGCTTTATCCTCAGTTCAAAAAAATGGGGATGTGTGGATTTATGAGGATATTTCCAAGTATAAGCTGGAAACAGAAAAAAGCTATATAACCATAGATGGCAGCAATTATAAAATTTTGGCCTCAACAAAAATCTATTCAGACACAGAAAACATAAAGCTTTCTGATATTGGTAAGGATGATGTTATCACTGTGGTGGGGCAGGACAAAACAGTTTACTCCATAGCTGTGACAACAGGACATGGGTTCATACATCTTACCAATACGGATTTATTCGACAACAGCATGATTTTTATTGGGGATAAAATAGTTTCCACGGTTTATGGTGATGAAACGCTAGAAGTTCCTGAAGGCACCTATAGAATTACTGTTGCCAACAATGGTTGGGGCGGTAGTGGAGAATACACAGTCGAAAGAAACCAGACTACAGAAGTCAATTTGGATGAGCTGAAGGGTGAAGGACCATCCTTCTGTGTTATCACATTTTTAGTCACTGTGCCAGATACCTATGTTTATTTAGATGGGCATTTGATAGACGTTACAGAACCTCAAAATGTCCAATATGGAACCCATAAGCTTGTGGTTCAATGTGACGGATATGAATCCTGGAATAAGACACTGGTTGTTAATTCAGAATCTGCCACAATCACATTGGCTTTAGAATCAGACAGTGAGGGCACATCTTCATCAGACACCACAGAGCCTACTGAAAATGTAGAAGAGGATGCATCCACTGAAAATGTAGAAGAGGATGCATCCACTGAAAATAACACTGAGGAAAACACCGAAACTAATCCAGCTGGAGATACAAATAACGCAGCGGAAAACTCAACAGAGGAAACAGCTGGCAGTGAAATAAAAGACGATTATGACTATGAAGTGGATTATCTTACCACAATTTCAGATTTAATAGGAAATATGATGAATTAAAAAAATGTGAAAAAATTGTGAACAAGCCGAAAAATCAAGGCTTTGTAAATAGTAATAATGTTGAAAAATAATGTAAAAAATTTGTAAGAATACATAAAAACCTTATAAAATAGGGATTTTTCAGGTTTTATTGTTGACAGAGCAAAGCAAAACATTTATAAAGGATATTGTAGTAAAGGGGAGAAACCCTCGCTAAATATTTTAAATACAAATTCTCGAGGAGGAATAGTAATGAACAAGACAGAATTAGTTGCAGCTATTGCTAGCAAGGCTAACATTTCAAAGAAGGACGCAGAGGCTTCTGTAAAGGCTTTCACAGAGGTTGTTGCTGAAGAGCTTAAGAAGGGTGAGAAGATTCAGCTTGTAGGCTTTGGTACATTCGAAGTATCAGAGAGAGCAGCTCGTACAGGTAGAAATCCACAGACAGGCGCTGAGATGAAGATTCCTGCATCTAAGGCTCCTAAGTTTAAGGCTGGTAAGGCTCTTAAGGATTCTATCAACTAATAGTTTTCTTGATTATTAGGGGTTCGGCTATGCCGAACCCCTTTTTCAAATCTACCTATCAGCTTATGTTGTGCAGGATAAGAGGTACATAAACGAAAATGAGATTAGATAAATATTTGAAAGTAAGTAGACTTATTAAACGACGCACCGTAGCAAACGAAGCCTGTGACAGCGGCAGGGTACAAATTAATGGAAAAATTGCGAAAGCGTCCACAGATGTTAAAATTGGTGATATAATAGAAATAGCTTTTGGTAATAAAAATGTTAAAGTAGAAGTCCTGGATATACAGGAAACTACAAAGAAGGATGCAGCAGCGGAGCTATTTAAATATGTCTAATAAGAGAAGAGTTAGAAAAAGAAAGAAAACCTCTACTGGTAAAATATATGTGGCTGTTATAATGCTTTTTATGATAGGCGTAATGACGTTCCAGATGGTCAATTTGTATCGGAAAAATCAGGAGTACAAAAAGACTGAGGACATGCTTGAAGCCCAGGTGGAAGAGGCAAAACAAAAGCAGGAGCAGCTTAAACAAGAGGAAGAGTACGTTGGCTCTGATGAATACATAGAAAAGGAAGCATCAGAGAAACTTGGATTGACGCATGACAATTGGATCATTTTTAAAGAAAAAGAAAATTAGAGAATACATAGATAAATATAATATGATTAACAGAGGCGATAGAGTCATAGTTGGTCTTTCAGGAGGACCTGACTCGGTATGCCTCTTTTTTGTGTTATTAGCCCTTAGTAAGGAGTATGACATCTCCATTTTAGCCATACACGTTAATCACATGATTAGGGGCGCAGATGCCGATGAGGATGAGGAATATGTCAAACAGCTGTGCGAAAGCTTTCAAGTGCCTTGCAAAGCCATAAAAATAGATGTCCCTGCCCTGGCTAAAAAAAGTGGTCGTTCCCTGGAGGAAGAGGCCAGACTTGTGAGATATGATATATTTGAAAAAGAGGCAATTGAGCTGGAAGCTGCAGGCGAAACCGTGAAAATTGCCATTGCTCACAACTTAAATGACAATGCCGAAACAGTGATTTTTCACATGGCTAGAGGCTCAGGATTAGATGGAATGTGTGGCATTTCCCCGGTGCGAGGAAGGATTATTAGACCACTGCTTGGTGTGGCAAAAAAGGATATTATGTCATTTTTAGAGGAAAATGAATTGGCATACTGTGTTGATGCAACTAATTCCGAGACTATATATGACAGAAACAGAATACGACACAATATTTTACCGGAACTTATAGAGGTAAATGATAAAGCTTTAGAGCATATTTCGGAGATGACAGAGCGTTTAGGAGAGGTAGCAAACTATATTTCCTTAGAGGCAAGGGGACTGCTTCAAATAGCAGCCCTACCTGATAACAAACTGAGAAAAAGGGCTATAGCCACAGCACCAAGGGTTATTGCAGCCCAGGCTGTTAAAGAATACCTTAGCGGGTTTATGCCTCATCAAAAGGATGTGGCAGCCGTGCATATTGATTCCATTTTAGATTTACTATCTTCTGATGGAGAAAGGCAGATTGCTCTCCCCTACAAGAAGAAATTGATAATATCCTACGAAGAATTGTATGTGGAAGAGGATGAGGATAAAAAGTGTCAAGGCACCTTTAATTACAGGGAATTTGAATATAATGGGGATATGAAATACCCCAAAGAAATATATACGAAATGGTTTGATTGTGATAGAATAGGGACTAATATTGTGATACGAACCCGCAGCGAAGGAGACTATCTATGCATAGATTCAGCTGGAAATCGCAAATCAATTCAGGACTATTTTGTTGATGAAAAAATCCCAAGACATTTGAGAGACCAGATACCACTTGTCTGTGATGGAAATCATGTCATGTGGGTCGTTGGGCATAGAGTTAGTGAGTATTACAAAATTACCAGTGATACTAAACGAGTATTAGAGATAAATTATACGGAGGAATAGTAAATGAGCGAGAACATAAGGGTCTTGTTGCCAGAAGAGGAGCTAGCAGAAAGAATTGCTGAACTTGGAGCTAAAATCAGTAAAGACTACGAAGGGGAGACAGTATTTTTAGTATGTATCTTAAAGGGGGCAGCCTTTTTTGCCTGTGAGCTTGCAAAGCGCATTACCGTACCTGTTATTATTGATTTTATGGCAACATCCAGCTACGAAGGCGGAACAGTATCAACAGGTGTTGTAAAAATAAAAAAAGAATTGGATTTAGACCCAACAGGACAGAATGTAATTATTGTTGAGGATATTATAGATAGCGGAAATACACTTAATTTCCTTAGCCAGTACTTTAAGGACAGAGGAGCAAAATCCGTGCGTATGGTCACTATGTTAGATAAGCCAGACCGTCGTGAGGTGGACGTACATGTGGACTATACAGGATTCACTATTCCAGATCAGTTTGTAGTTGGCTATGGACTTGATTATGACCAGAAATATCGCAACCTGCCATATATCGGTGTTGTGGAGTTAGACTAGGAGGCAAAATTGAAGAAACATAGAGCTTCGGGAATGATTATTTACGCTCTGTTTGTGGCTGTAGTTTTATTCATACTTTACACAAGTATGGGAAAACAGTCTTCCACTTATTCTATGACAGAGTTTAAATCTGCAATTGCTGCTGATGAAGTGACATCTGTTAGCATTTCTCAAAATGAGCAGGTTCCTACTGGTGCTGCCAATATTAAGCTATCTGACGGCACTACTGTGACACTTTATGTGTCAGATGTAAATGATATACAGGATATGCTTGAGGAAGCAAAAATACCATACAATCTCACAGATATACCCCATGATAGCTGGATATCAGAGCTGTTGCCTATGCTTATAGTGCTTGGCGCAGTGTTCATATTGTTTATGATAATGATGAATGCTCAGGGCTCTGGCGGTGGCGGAGCCAATGCCAGAATGATGAATTTTGGCAAGAGCAGGGCAAAAATGACAAACAAAGAGGACATCACAACTCGATTTGACGATGTTGCAGGACTGGAAGAGGAAAAAGAGGAAGTTGAAGAACTTGTAGATTTCCTTAAAGACCCTGCAAAATACACAAAATTAGGCGCACGTATCCCTAAGGGCGTAATTTTAGTAGGCCCTCCAGGTACAGGAAAGACTCTTCTTGCAAAAGCAATTGCAGGAGAGGCAGGGGTTCCATTCTTTTCTATTTCTGGCTCAGATTTTGTGGAAATGTTCGTAGGTGTTGGTGCATCAAGAGTCAGAGATTTATTTGAAGAAGCAAAGCAGAATGCACCATGTATTGTATTCATAGATGAAATAGACGCTGTGGCACGACGCAGAGGCACAGGAATGGGTGGAGGCCATGATGAACGTGAGCAGACACTTAATCAGCTCCTTGTTGAAATGGACGGCTTTGGTGTAAATGAAGGCATCATAGTTATGGCTGCCACCAACCGTGTGGATATTTTGGATCAGGCAATCATGAGACCAGGTCGTTTTGACAGAAAAGTATACGTGGGACGTCCTGATGTAAAGGGCAGAGAAGAGATATTAAAAGTACATGCTGCCAACAAATCATTGGGTGATGATGTGGATTTAAAGCAGGTTGCCCAATCTACAGTTGGATTTACTGGCGCAGACCTTGAAAATCTTTTAAATGAAGCAGCTATTTTAGCAGCTGGAGAAAACAGACCTTACATAGTACAGGATGATATTAAAAAATCATTTATAAAAGTAGGCATAGGTAAAGAGAAAAAGAGCAGGGTGGTATCGGACAAGGAAAAACGCATCACCGCATATCATGAGGCAGGACATGCGATACTGTTCCATGTTCTTCCAGATGTAGGACCTGTTTACACTGTTTCTATTATTCCTACTGGCTCTAGTGCAGCTGGATACACAATGCCTATAGATGAAAATGATGATATGTTTAACACAAAAGGAAAGCTGACACAAAATATCATTGTTTCATTAGGTGGACGCGTAGCAGAAGAATTGATATTTGACGATATAACTACAGGAGCCTCTAACGACATCAAACAGGCTACAAACATGGCCAGAAATATGGTGACAAAATATGGCTTCTCTAAAACTATTGGTATGATTCACTACGGTGACGATGATGAAGAGGTATTTATTGGTCGTGACCTTGCACATACCAAAGGGTTCTCTGACGCAACAGCAAAGGCAATCGATGATGAAGTGAAGGTCATTATTGATGAATGTTATGAAAAAGCTGTGAACATTTTAAAAGAAAATGAACAGATTTTGCATAAATGTGCTAATCTATTATTAGAGAAAGAAAAGATTGGTAGAGCAGAATTTGAAAATTTATTTGAGTCAAGCGAAGCATAGATTTTTGTTTTTCATCAGAAAAACGGAAATAATGACAAAATCATTTTCAAATACTAGTGTAATCGCTGTATAAGGAACCATGGAGGGGAGAATAGTGCATAATGCACAAAAAGAATATCGATGCTTTGTTATATTTGTGCACACTTATTTGTTGCATCGCCATATAATAAACATCGTAAAAACCCCCCAATACATTATATAATTTTTACTAACCC
>CAMNPQ010000134.1 GCA_946548305.1 uncultured Pseudobutyrivibrio sp. | reverse complement strand
GGCAAAGCCAAGTTCTTGTGGGCTTTTTCCTTAAGTAGCCCACAAGAAGTCATAACTTCTGACAGAATTCTTATTTTCTCTTCTAATTATTCTATGAAAGTTAAAAAAAAAAAACAATATAGTACACACATTTATAACAATTGTGTGTTTAATATTCACAATTTAGACACAAACTAAGAAAAGTCTTTTGTTCTAAAAAAGGCTCAACTCAGAGGGTTGAGCCTTTTTACATCTCACTTTTTAATTATCGTCCATATTCTAGCAAAAGCCTTTATATAATATTATTATTCATTGGACCATCCTCATGGATGTTTATATTAGGTATAGCTTTGCCCTTTTTATTCCTTGAGGCCAGTTTATCTGCATTTTTACCAAGTTTCTCTCTTACCTTATCTCTTGCTGCAGCCAAAAGCTTTGCATATTTTTTCTCCAGGTCTGCTCCAGCATCAGCATGCTTTGGTATCTGCTGTTCATAGTCAGGAGACAAAATATAATTCTGTGCCAGCTCATTATCATATCGTTTTAGTCTGGATGTGCTTTCTGCTGCTGCTCCACCATATTCATGGGTCTTGTTGCACAGCAGGTACATCAGCTCATATCTGCTTTGACCATGAGCCCAATATTTTTTTTCTGGGCCTTTTTCTACCATGTAGTCTTCAGCTGCCTGATATACATCATTGAGCCGCTTTCTGCTTTCTTCTGCATCATTACCATTTATTACAGCTTCTTCGAATCTGTCTAATGCAGCTAAAACAGCTTTGTATTTTTTACTGTCGCTGGTCAGGCCAAACTTTTTGTTGTTCTTTAGCAGCATATGTATTGTCATTATTTGCTCCAAATTATTTTGGTCGAGTCCATAATGTGTCTCGTCATCCTCCTTAAAGCCTCTTTTGAAGGTTTCCACTTCTATTAACTGAATTTCTCGCAATTGCTTTGTTGTCAGCGTCGAATCAGCTTCTATCTTATTCGTGTCCGCAAGCATTTCCTGCACAATGCCTATATCTTTGAGGCCCAATGGGGTTGAATCTGGCTGTTTCTTGCTAGAAGTGATGATTATGTCATCCTCTGCCTCTTTTGGTGCTTTCTTCTTTGAGTCATGCTTTATAATCTCTATTTCATCATCTTCTTCTATTTCATCGTCATCTTTATTTAGCTCTTCATCATCTTCTTTTATTTCATTATCATTCTTTTTCAGCTCTTCATCATCTTCTTCTATTTCATTATCATTCTTTTTCAGCTCTTTATCATTCTTTTTCAGCTCTTTATCATTCTTTTTCAGCTCTTCATCATTCTTTTTCAGCTCTTCATCATTCTTTTCTAGTTCGTCATCATCTTCCTCTATAATCTCATTCTCATCAAATTCTTCATCATCATCAGAATAGTTGGCCTCTTCTAAAGCCTGTGCTTCTTTTCTCACCTTTTTTTGTTCTTTATCAACCTCCTTAAGAAAAGCTTCGGTAGCAGCACTATTCTCGTTCATTCTTTTTTGTATAATTTCTTTAACAGTTTTTGTCATAACACTTTTAGCTTGTTCGTTTGTGTACTGAATCTTCTGATCGAAGGCTTTATACCATTCCACTGTAACTCCCATTTCCTGTTCAGCAGCCTCTTTTTGCTTTTGGGCAAATAACCTGGCATATATTTCTCCTAATTTATTGCCTTCCGCTATAGCCGACTCATTAGTAACGCCATCAGGTGGGTTTCCATTTGCAAGCTGTTTTCTCATTTCCTCAACTTTCTGTAGTTGTTCCTTATACTCAGGATCAGCTTGAACCTGCTCTGATACAGCCTTTTGCTCTACATCTTTCCTTTTTCCAGCCAGCTTGCTCTGTTCTTTACAGTATGCTTCAAGCTCCTGTTCAAAGTTGGCACAGGTATTGTCTAGCAATTCCTGATACTCGCCATTCAAAAGGTACATACGATAGCCTTCAGGAACAAAATCTGTATATTTGACTTTCTTTATGCCCAAAGAATAGCCAGACTTTTGTTCTTTCTTTTTAAATTTCTCTAAAACTGCATTGCTTTTTTCTCCAAGCAATTCCTCAAGTGTCTCTTTTTGCTCATTCAGCTTCTCAACATAATTATATATTCCACCCCCACTAAGGCTATTTTCCCAATCTTCCTTGTCCTTAGCATAAAGTGGTATAATCTGATACAAATATACCTGTATCTCCTTTAGCCCCAGTTTTTTGGGATTTTTCATTTTCTTAGCAAGTACGCGCTGCATTGCTCCAATTCTTATTAAATCTTCATTTGTATACGGCATAATCCCTACCCCCTGTTTTCTTTGGTAATTGTGTTTCTATAGACTAATACCTTAAGAGTTTATAAAAGGTTGCAAAGAATTTTATTTTTTTCTCTGGCAATATTTAGTTCATTCTCATTCTGATAGTAGGCCGCCTGGTTAATCACTTGTGTAATTAACCACAACACCAATTATGTTTCCTGTCAACATAATTAGATAAAAAAATGCAACATACTATTTGTACGTTGCATTTTTTACTAGTTCTATTTACATTCAAGGGTGTTCTATTCTTATCCCCAGCGCTATTTCAATACTTCATATTCACTATCACTATTAACACGTAGATTCAAATTAGCCTTCTTTGAACCATGTAACACTTCCAAGGCATTTCTCATATCTGATTTTTCTACAAAATCTTTGGCCTGTTCTATAGGAGTATTTTTTGCCTTTCTCTCCACAAGCCTACTGCGCAGCATGTCTTCATCAGCTGATATAAAGATGGTGTAGTCGGCATAATCTGATAAGCTGCGCCATCCATCCTCATCTAATAGCAGATAGTTGCCTTCAAGCAGCACGATATCTGCCGTAACCTGAATAGCGTTCTCCACCGGATTATGCAGATTTCTATCGTATGTAGGCCAGCCGCAGTTGGCTCCACTAGCCACTAGCCTTATTCTTTCTTCCAAAGCCTCTAAATC
This sequence comes from uncultured Pseudobutyrivibrio sp., assembly GCA_946548305.1. Lineage (GTDB taxonomy): Bacteria > Bacillota > Clostridia > Lachnospirales > Lachnospiraceae > Pseudobutyrivibrio. Next base: position 4,712 of record CAMNPQ010000134.1, on the reverse strand, counting down.
AAATGTGATTGGTGCCCCCTTTATTTCTACCAGCTTAATAGTTTTGCCATCTCTAACCGTCTCATGGCTAAGCAGATAATCCTGATAATGATGAAAGCCATCCATACCAATTGTCTGTATAGCTTTAACACCATCTGTAGTCTTTGATAGATGCTCTAGGAAATCCAACAGTGTACTTTTGCCTGCTCCCGGTGGTGCTGCTAACATCACTAAGATTCTTCGACCCTTTTCCTGCTGCAGCTTTGTCAATCTCTGAAGCAGCGGGATAAAGATTTCTTCAATATTTTTCTCACTGTAATAAGCCTGTATGTTGTACCCATTTATACATGTATTATATTCCATTACTTTCTTCTCCCTGATTCCACCATTTCCTTCTCGAAAGCCTCTGGATTCTTTAAGTAGTAATCCTGATGCTCTTCTTCCGCTTCGTATTCTCCTTTGTCGATATTTAAAAAGCCAGCGAGCCTCCAACAGGCTTTACTACTTAGGAAGCTTCTCTGGTAGTAATAATGCCTGTTAGGTAACTCACTGGCTACTTGGATTTTTTATTTATTTAAATATTGGCTTCAAGGCATTTGCAAGCTTTTCTTTCATAGCCTGTGCCTCATCCAAATCCTTACCCTTTGTGGTGAAGTAAGTCTTTATCTTTGGCTCTGTACCTGAAGGACGAACAACTACTGTGCAACCATTCTCAAGACCGTAGATAAGTACGTTTGCTGATGGAAGACCAGTCTCAGCTGTGTTCTTGTAATCTGTAACCTTTGTAACAGCAATGCCTGCGATATCCTTTGGTGGATTCTCGCGAAGCTTTGTCATGATACCAGCCATTGTGTCCATACCTGAAAGGCCTGGGAACTCAAATGAATCTACCTTGTTGAGGTAACGGCCGTACTCAGCGTAAATCTCTTCAAGACGCTGCTTGATAGAGCTGCCGATGCTGCGGTAGTAAGCAGCCATCTCGCAGATAAGCATTGAGCCGATAACTGCATCCTTGTCACGAACATAAGGACCAGCCAAATATCCATAAGACTCTTCGAAACCGAAGATGAATCTGTCTACCTCACCATCTGCCTCAAGACCAGCAATCTGATCACCAATCCACTTGAAGCCTGTGAGAACTGAGCGAAGCTCAACACCGTAGTGCTCTGCCACTGCATCAGCAAGTGGTGTAGAAACGATTGATTTAACAGCTACAGGGTTCTTTGGCATAGTGCCTTTTTCGATACGTCCTGCTGCAATATAATCAAGAAGAAGTACACCCACTTCGTTACCAGAAACAAGCTCATAGCTGCCATCTGGACATTTCATAGCAATACCTACACGGTCTGCATCAGGATCTGTAGCAAGCATCAAATCAGCACCTTCTTTTTCAGCAAGCTCAAGACCTAGTTTTAATGCCTCGAAAATCTCTGGATTTGGATAGCTGCAGGTTGTAAAGTAGCCACTAGGATATTCCTGCTCTGGAACGATTGTGATATCTGTGATACCGATATCGTTAAGAACACGTGTAACTGGAACAAGTCCTGAACCATTAAGTGGGCTGTACACAAGCTTAAGACCAGCTGTCTTGCAAAGACCTGGACGAACCTGACGCTCCTCAATTGCTGCATAAAATGCATCCTTGCAATCATCACCAACGAATTTGATAAGTCCCTTTTCAACACCCTCTGCAAAAGACATTACCTTTGCGCCTGTGAGGACATCTGTCTTCTGAATCTCAGCATATACGATAGCTGCTGCATCATCTGTCATCTGGCAACCGTCTGGACCGTAAGCTTTGTAACCATTGTATTTAGCAGGGTTATGAGAAGCTGTTACCATAATACCTGCATTACATTTATAGTATCTAGTAGCAAATGAAAGTGCTGGAACTGGCATAAGTGCATCGTAAATACGAACATTGATACCATTAGCAGCAAGCACACCAGCTGCAGCCTTTGCAAACACATCACTCTTGATACGGCTATCATAGCTGATAGCAACTGTCTGGTTGCCGCCCTGTGTCTTAACCCAGTTTGCAAGTCCCTGTGTAGCCTGACGTACCACATAAACGTTCATTCTGTTAGTACCTGCGCCAAGCACACCACGAAGTCCAGCAGTACCAAATGCAAGTGCTACTGCAAATCTGTCCTTGATTTCCTCATCATTACCCTCAATTTTTGCTAGCTCTGGCTTTAAATCCGGATCATCTAAATCCGCTGCAAGCCAACGCTTATAGTCTTCATTATACATAAGCATATCTCCTTCGTTTTCTCTACTTAAAACTTCTTTAATTTTAAGTTTTTAGGTTAGGCATGTCAACCTAAGCAATGTTAATTATTTTTTGTATATCCATTTGGGTTGGGCGCGGTGCCTGAATTTACCACTGTAACCTGGATTCTTGTAAATACAGTGGTAAAATTAATGTGCTTTTACCACTGTAAATCGGCTTCTTCCATATTCAGTGGTAATTTCTTGGAATCTTTACCACTGTAAAACAGATTCTTCCATATTCAGTGGTAATTTCTGAGTATCTTTACCACTGTAAAACAGATTCTTCCATATTCAGTGGTAATTTCTGAATATCTTTACCACTGTAAAACAGATTCTTCTATATTCAGTGGTAATTTCTTGGTATCTTTACCACTGTAAAACAGATTCTTCTATATTCAGTGGTAAAGCCTAGGCTTTTGATTCATTACTTATTTGAGATATTAGATATAGTGAACCTGCAATACAGACTACATCTGCTTTTTCCTTGATGCCATCAAGTGTCATATCAGCACAGAGTACGACTGCATCCACGCCTCTTGCGCTTATCATCTCTGCCAGCTTCTCGGGTGGCATGGTGCGAGGGTTTGGCACTGCCATCGTGTAGCATCTATCTGCAATAGGAAGTAGTGTGTCTAGGATGATATCCACTTCCTTGTCGGCAAGGATGCCAAGAATAAATGTAATTTTCTTGCCAGGGAAGTATTCTTCTAAGGACTGGCGAAGGACTGTGGCACCTTGTCTGTTATGGCCTCCGTCTATAATTACAGGAGGTTTGTCTGAAAGCAGGGTAAATCTTCCAAACCACTTCGTATTTGCGATACCATTTCTGATGTCATTCTCAGTAATCGGGTAACCTAAGTCACCCAGCTTTCTTGCTGCTGCAATAGCAACTGCTGCATTATCTATCTGATAGGTACCGAGCATAGGAGTGAAATACTCTTTACCATCTGCCGTCATAAACCTCTGTCCATGAATATTCCTAGTGATTACCTTAGATGATTGGACGAATTCTATATGAACAATCTCATTTATTTTTTCTACAAATTCAATTTCGGTGCAACTGTCATCCTTATAATATGTAATCTCCATATCTTCAAATGACTTACAGACTTTCCTAAAAACCTGTTCAACCTCTCGTTCCTGCACAGCACTCACCACTGTAGTTCCAGGCTTAATTATCCCAGCTTTTTCTGTAGCAATCTCGGTTAGTGTGTTTCCAAGAATAGTCATGTGGTCGTAGCTAATTGGGGTGATAACTGATACCAGCGGAGGCGGAATTACATTAGTAGTGTCCATTCTGCCACCCAGGCTCACTTCCAGTAGCACCAGTTCGCATCCCATTTTTATAAAATAAATGAAAGCCATCACTGTCAAAAATTCATATTCGCTGACAAAAATTCCTTCACTGGCAAGGGCGTCATAAGCTGGCTTGACCTGGGAAAACACCTCAGCAAAATCGGCATCGGAAATGTCCCTTTCGTTTACCCTAAACATTTCGTTATATCGATATAAGAAGGGTGAAGTAAAGGCACCCGTAACAACGGATGCCTCCCTTAGAATACTAGCCAAATATGCGCATGTGGAACCCTTTCCGTTGGTTCCTGCTATATGAACATATTTAAGTTTACCCTGAGGCCTGCCCAGCTTTTCCAGTAGCGCAAGCTCCGCATCCAGTGAGAAAAAATCCTTCTTAGCACCACCAGACTTTGGTGGTGCAAAATGGGGCATGCTTTTGAAAAAACGGATAGCCTCTTTATAACTATAATCTATCATACTGCTAATCTCTTTATTCCTACTTTTTCAAGGGAATTTAGAACTGTGTACAAAATCAATGTGTATACTGGAATCATGATGAGCTCCTTTGGAAGGCGGGCAACAATCGCTGCAAGATAGCCATTCTTAAGATAAAGAAGGCTGAGCCAGTAGCTATTCATGATAAGCCCTACAATTATAGTGTATACTACCTGTACGGCAAAAATCCTAGGCAGCGTACATTTCTTGCCGTGAAGCATTGCTCCAAAGATGATACCACTTATAATTCCACTGATAGTAAAGCCTGGGAAAAATGGACCTGTAGGCTTCACCAGATATCCTCCTATATCAGTAAGTGCGCCTACCACTCCTGCCACGCCAGGTCCAAACATCATGCCAGCCAGGGCAATTGGAATAGAGCCAAATCTGATTTCAATCAGCTGATTGATAGGCAGCTTAAAGAAGCCTAGGACGATGCCTACTGCTGTAAGCATAGCTGCAACTGTGAGTGTCTTTGTGTTCGTTAATTTTTTCATAAAAAATACACCTCCTTTGCAGTTTCCTTTTCCTACAATGAAGGTGTATTACTTACCTTACTATGTAGCAGCGGGATGCGAATTTAAAACCGCGGTAAATCCAGCCTTCGTCCATCTGCCAACTCCCTGTGCAAACGGCACTTAACGCTTTAAATTCTACTCTGCATTTGT
>CAMNPQ010000133.1 GCA_946548305.1 uncultured Pseudobutyrivibrio sp. | reverse complement strand
TCTCACAGGGCGATTCACAGTTCAACATTGATGCTGATGCTTGTGTTGAGTGTGGAACATGCGCAGGTGTTTGCCCAACAGGAGCTATCGCTCAGGGCTAATCTGATAACTTAATCAAGAAAACCGGTTATGAGTGTTGCGTAACAGCAACACTCTTTTTTTAGTTTTTCCCAAACAAAAGAGGCTAGCAAGCTAGCCTTTTTATCTACTCTTCATGATTTGAATATTGACTTCTCTCTCTATTGGCAAATCGAGTGTATTCTGGTAACCAGGTAAGTTCGATAGTTCCTATAGGACCATTACGCTGTTTAGCCACTATTATCTCAGAAACATTTTTAAGCTCTGTATCGTGATTGTAATAGTCATCACGGTAAATAAACATTACAACGTCGGCATCCTGCTCTATCGCTCCAGATTCACGCAAATCCGAAAGCATTGGACGATGATCTGGTCTTTGCTCTACAGCTCTGGACAACTGTGACAGTGCTATTACCGGAACATTTAGCTCTCTCGCTAACGCCTTTAATGAACGGGAAATATCAGATATTTCCTGCTGTCTACTTTCAGATTTACCAGTACCAGACATCAGCTGCAGGTAATCAATGATGATAATGGATAAACCAAATTCCATCTTATACTTTCGGCATTTACTCCTAAGCTGACTTATTGAAATACCAGGTGTATCGTCTATAATCAGTTTGGATTCTCCAATCTTACCTGCACCTTCTATAAGGTTTTCCCAGTCTGCCTCCTGTAAATCACCAGTACGTAACTTTTGTGCATCAACTCTAGACTCAAGAGCAAATAGACGGTTTACTAATTGCTCCTTTGACATTTCCAGAGAAAATATAGCAGCACATAAATGCTCTCTAAGTGTAATATGCTGGGCTAAGTTAAGTACAAAAGCAGTTTTACCCATTGAAGGACGAGCTGCTATAAGTATCAAGTCTGAAGGCTGCAAACCTGCCGTTTGACGATCAAGGTCAATGAAGCCTGTGGGAATACCTGTTACAGCTCCCTTTTGTTTTGAAGCTGCATCAATTTTTGCTATGGCATTCATTACAACCTGCTTGATTGGCACATAATCTGTCTCTCCCCTATTCTGAACCAGGGAAAAGATATCTTTTTCTGTCTGGTTTAAAATAGTATCTACATCATCTGTGCCTGCAAAGCACATATTTTCAATATTCTGATTTACTTTGATAATATTTCTAAGGACAGCTTTATCCTTTACAATATTAGCGTAGCTTTTTGCATTTACTGAGATTGGAACATCAACTACTAGTTTTCTGATGAATTCCTGAGATGCATATTCTGGAGGAACGCCCTTTTCTCTAAGCTTATTCTGCAAAGTCACATCATCTACTGGCTCCCCGGCATTGTATAATTCTACAATTGCCTCAAAAAGTATCCCGAATTGTTGATAATAGAAATCGTCCTTTGTGAGTATTTCCGAGCATTCAACAATTACATCTCTCTCTACTATCATGGAACCGATAACCGACTGCTCAGCCTCAATAGAACTTGGCATTTGCCTTTTGATTACGTCTTCCATGAACTATTTTCCCTCCGAAACATGAACTTTAAGAGTTGCTGTAACCTTTGGATGAAGCTTTACCTTTACCTCATAAGTACCCAAAGCTCTTATAGGGTCATCTAACACAATCTTCTTTTTGTCAATTTCTTTGCCATACTGTTTTTTTGCTGCTTCTGCTATTTCTTTTGTGGAAACAGAACCAAAGGTACGTCCGCCTTCCCCTGTTTTTATGGATGTTTCCACCTTCCACTGGGCAATTTCTTTTTCAAATGCAAGGGCAGCCTCATAATTTTCTTTTGCCACCTTTTCATCATGCTTATTCTGCAATTTCAAATCGTTTAAAGCTGAGTTCGTAGCCTCTACACCTAGCTTCTTTTTAAAGAGCATATTTCTGGCATAACCCTCGCTAACCTCTACTATTTCACCCTTTTTTCCAAGTGATTTAACATCTGCAAGTAAAATTACTTTCATAGCTTTATTTCTCCTTCTTCTAGCATTTTTTCTATGGTCACTTCAAGGTCCTCTCGAACCTCGTCCAATGTTCTGTTCTGAATCTGGGCTCCGGCTATATTTACATGACCGCCTCCGCCTAGTCTTGCCATGATTCTTTGCACATCTATCTCGTCTATTGACCTGGAGCTGATATATACCTTGTCCATATATTTTGTTAAAACAAAGGATGCTTTTATTCCTACAATATTGAGCAATTCGTTTGCAGCCTGCGCTCCAACAACTGTAGGGCTTTCCAGGCTTCCATCCGGTTCACATTCTGAAATAGCAAAAGCGTCCCTATACACTCTGGCATTTCTAACAATTTCAGCTCTTGCTTTATATGTCTCCATATTTTCCCTAAGCATCTTTCGCACTCTTGTAACCTCTGCACCGTTTCGACGTAAAAATGCTGCTGCTTCAAAAGTACGCACACCAGTCTTAGTCATGAAGTTGTTTGTGTCGATTAAAATACCAGCATAGATGCAGTCTGCTTCTGTTGGATTTATGTTGATTTTGTCAGCAAAATACTGAAGCACCTCTGCTATCATTTCGCTGGCAGATGATGCATAAGGCTCGATATAGGAAAGGATTGGATTTTCTATAATTTCCTCAACCTGCCTATGATGGTCAATAACCACTATATTTTTGTTCTTGTATAAAAGCCCTGGACATTCCACATAGCTTGGACGATTGGTATCAACAACCATTATGAGGGTATTGTCATTACATAAATTCAAAGCCTGCTCACTGGTGATAAACATGTCCTGAGGATATTCATCTTTTTCCGTAAAGGATTCCACCACTGGTCGCATTGAGCTTGTTATTGTGTCAATAACAATGTTTACTGGCTTGCCAATCTGGCGACCTGCACAGTAAACACCTACAGATGCTCCCAGGCAATCTGCATCGGACAGATTGTGCCCCATAACTATTATTCGCTCTCTGGTTTCCATAAGTTCTCTGAGAGCCTGGGCTTTTACTCTGGCTTTTACTCTTGTAGACCTCTCTACCTCTTTACCATGAGTGCCATAGTAGGAAACGTTGGAACCATTCTTTATTACAACCTGACAGCCGCCCCTTGCCAAAGCTAAATCAATGGCAACATGGGCGTATTGAGCCTTTTGTGTATAGCTGTCACTTCCTAAACCAATACCTATACTTATGGTTATATCCTTATCATTTCCCATTTTTATAGAGGTAATATCCTCAACGATTGAGAATTTATCCTCCTCAAAAGAAGACAGATATTTGCGCTGGAACATAATCAAATATTTATCTTTTTCAAGTCTTCTAACTACAGCATCAGCTTCACCAAAGTATTTGTTTATTTTCCTGTCCAAAAGTGCAAGCAGCATTGAACGCTTTGCATTCTCAACCTGCTCAAACACTTCATCATAATTATCAACATATAATAAAGCCATGACCATAGCCTGATTATTAATTTTGGCTTTTGTTTCCTGAATGTCAGTTTCATCAAATAAAATGATTGCAACCAGCCCATCAGAGCTTTCATCCATTCCTAAAACCAGATTACTTCCAGTGAGAGGCTCTGTCATATCCAGTCGCTGAAGACATGCCAAATATTTTCTCTCATTGTATTCAATATGAACATCAAAATTGTCGTTTTTCGCGTGGTCGATGCCCTCTCTTGTAATTTCAGAAAAGATGCTGGTTATTGATTTGTTGTAGGTCTTGCTCTTGTCCACCAATTTGCAGAACTCTTCATTCATCCACATGATTCTGCCTGTAGAATCCAAAAGAACATAAGGCAGCCTAAAGTTCTTTATCAGCTCTTTCTGAACAGTTCCATAGTGAACTGCGTATTCTACAATGGTGTTTTTAAATGACTTTAGATTCGTTTTATAGTATATGTAACAAATTATTCCATAAAAAACTACAAAGCCTGTCATTACGCCAGCTATCTTGGTATCAAGAAAGCTGACGACAATACATCCTATTAAAAAAATAATAAGCATGTACAAAGGAAATCTAAGATATCTTCTTAGTCGATTCCTATACTTTAATGCCTCCATATTCATCTCCCAATGATATACTTCAATATATTTTTATTCTTCCTTTGTGGGTTATTATACCATAATACCCTTAAATTTATATAGGTTTACTCACAAAGAATGGGATATGTGCCCAATTTCATTACTGTATTTTTATGCAACATACACATAAGCCTGTCAAAATAACGAAAGCCTTTTGTATTTTTTGGTTATTCTAACATTGTTCCATTTCCACCTATTTTTTATAATCGTTCTTAGTTGAGGGGAAACCCAAATTTATTAAAGAGAGGATATTTTATTATGGCAGACATTCAATTAAAAAACATTAATAAGAGATACCCTAATGGCTTCCACGCTGTTAAGGATTTCAATCTTGACATCAAAGATCAGGAATTTATCATTTTCGTAGGACCTTCTGGTTGTGGTAAGTCTACTACACTTCGTATGATCGCTGGTCTTGAGGAGATTTCAGACGGTGAGCTTCTCATCGATGGAAAGCTTATGAACGATGTAGAGCCTAAGGACAGAGATATCGCAATGGTATTCCAGAACTACGCTCTTTACCCACATATGACAGTTTACGATAACATGGCATTTGGTCTTAAGTTACGTAAAGTACCAAAGGATGAAATCGACAAGAAGGTACGTGAGGCAGCTAGAATCCTTGACCTTGAGAAGCTTCTTGACAGAAAGCCAAAGGCTCTTTCAGGTGGTCAGAGACAGCGTGTTGCTATGGGTCGTGCAATCGTTCGTAACCCTAAGGTATTCCTTATGGATGAGCCTCTTTCAAACCTTGATGCTAAGCTTCGTGTTCAGATGAGAACTGAGATTTCTAAGCTTCATGATTCACTTGGTGCTACAATGATTTACGTTACACACGATCAGACAGAGGCTATGACACTTGGTACAAGAATCGTTGTTATGAAGGACGGTGTTGTTCAGCAGATTGATACACCAGCTAACCTTTATCAGAAGCCATGCAACCTCTTCGTTGCTGGATTCATTGGTTCACCACAGATGAACTTCCTTGATGGAACACTTAATGCTGATTGCACAGCTATCCAGGTTAACGGTGCTAGTCTTCAGATTCCACCAGCAAAGACAAAGGCTCTTACAGATGCTGGCTATGCTAACAAGTCTGTTATCCTTGGTATCCGTCCAGAGGATATTCATGATTCACAGATTTTCGTTGATACACAGGCTTCTTCAGTTATCGAAGCAAAGATTTCTGTATACGAGCTTCTTGGTGCAGAAGTTTACTTATACTTCGATTATGCTGGAACTCAGGTTACAGCAAGAGTTGACCCACGTACAACAGCTAGAGGTGGCGACACAGTTAAGTTTGCTCTTGATATGGAGAAGGCTCACTTCTTCGATAAGGATACAGAGCTTACAATTGCTAACTAATCAATTGATTAGTCCAATATTATGATTTAAAATGGAGGTATCTTTTTGAAAGGTACCTCTTTTTTATTATGAATTTTGAAGAAAAAAAAGGAAAACTATTAGAACAGTTATCAAAAGCTACTGGCATAAGTTTTCAGGTTTCAGACTCTGAGCTTTCAGAGGAAGAAACAATTAATAAACTAAAAGAAATGGTTGTCAGGTTCAACGTCTTAGACTCTAAGAGTGCATTTTATCGCTCATTTTTGACTAGAGAGCTTTCTTATTCGGATGCTGCAGCTTATATACACCGCTTTCATATAGATGAAAATGCTATTCGCATGGTGTTTTATTTAGAAAGCCAGACTGACTACACCAAAGAGGCTGTATCTCTGTTAAAGAGCCTTCTTCCAGATTCTCAGGATGCCCTAGTTCAGATTGATTCTAAGCATATTGCACTTATAGTTCACTTTGAAAAGACTCCTGATTCCGAAGAAATCATTAGGTACTGTATGGAATTTTTAGATATGCTTGAAACCGAAGCCTTTATGTCATTTAAGGTTTCCTATGATTTACCTATAAGCAAATTCACTGAACTTCCTACTTCCTACAAGGATATTGTACTCGCTATGCACATCGGTAATATCTTTAAGAGTTCAGACCATATCTACGCCTACAGCACCCTTGGTCTTGGACGATTGCTTTACAATATCCCAGCAGATGAAGTTGAAACATATCTAAACAATCATATTAATATAGACCTTTTATCTAGTCTTGACGCGGAAACTTTAAACCTTTTAGAGGCATTTTTCGATAATGATTTATCTCTTGCTGAAACAAGCCGCAAGATGTTCATTCACCGCAACACACTTATCTATCGCCTTGATAAATTCGCCGATTTGACTGGATATGATGTAAGAAAATTCTCAGACGCTATTACTGTAAAGCTATCACTAATGCTTTACAACTATATAAGAGCCACCAAATAATGGTGGCTCTTTGTTTAAGCAATTCTTTTAGCGCCGTCTCCTATGTCTACTACATAGAACTCAGCATCTAAGTTATATTTTTCTTTGTATGCCTTACCTACTGTTTCTTTGAAGTTCTCAACTGCCTCGTCCTTTACGATTGCTACAGTGCAGCCTCCGAAGCCACCGCCTGTGATGCGGGCTCCGATAACTCCTGGTACTGACCACTCTGTCTCAACAAGGAAATCGACCTCTTCGCAAGATACTTCATAATCATCACGAAGTGAAATGTGGCTAGCATTCATAAGCTTTCCAAATGTTTCGATATCGTTAACATTAAGAGCATCTACAGCCTTGATTGTACGCTGATTCTCAGCTACTGCATGCTTAGCCCTGCGATAGCACACTTCATCCTTTATTGCTGAGCCGTACTTTTCGAATTCTTCATCTGTAAGCTCGCCAAGGGTGCTGATTCCACATACTGTCTGAAGATCAGCCAAAGCCTGTGCACTTTCGTTTCTTCTATCGTTGTATGCACTGTCTACAAGAGAGTGCTTTACCTTGGAATTTGTGATAACAATCTTGGCTCCTTCAAGTTTTACGCTGGCATATTTATAGGATAAATCTGCACAGTCAAGGAAAATGGCGTGGTCTTTTTGTCCCATTGCTACCGCAAATTGGTCCATTATACCACAGTTACATCCATTGAAATTGTTCTCTGAGTACTGTCCAACAAGGGCTAAATCAACCATTGTCTTGTCTAGGTCAAACATATCATTAAGCATAGTGCCTGTAAGCACCTCAAGAGATGCTGATGATGAAAGGCCTGAACCGTTTGGAATATTGCCCCAAACTACCATTTCAAATCCTGATTTAATTTCAGAACCTTTTTCCATAAGTGCCCAGACTACACCAAGTGGATAGTTTGCCCAGTGATATTCGTCCTTGTTTGCAAGGTCATCAAGTGAGCTTTCAATTACACCTACGTTTTCGATGTTGGCTGAGTACAGCTTTATAACTCTGTCCTCACGCTTTCTTGCTACGGCATAAGTGCCAATTGTAAGAGCACATGGGAATACGTGACCACCATTGTAGTCAGTGTGCTCTCCGATAAGATTTACACGTCCTGGTGCGAAATATATGCGGATATCGCCACCCTCTCCAAATTTTTCTTCAAATACTTTTTTTAATTCCTGTTCATTCATGACCTTTCTCCTTAGATATAAATGTCTTGTTTGTTATATCTCTTCATTGCGCTAAGCAATTTCTCTGAAGGGTTGAATATTACTTTAAAATCGTTGCCTTTTGCCTCGCTATGAGCTACTAAGATGT
>CAMNPQ010000132.1 GCA_946548305.1 uncultured Pseudobutyrivibrio sp. | reverse complement strand
CTATTAACGCTCTTTCAAAATCTCTACGAGCGGCATTACTAGAGAATTTCTGTTTACCTGCAAAATCACGAACAGCAAACTCATAAGCCTGTGCTGAAAGTTTACTTTGTAGGGCTGCGGTGTCAGCATCATACTTAGACTGTAAAGCGGTAAGACTAGCATTAAGCTCATCTAGCTTTCCAGCATCACTTCCTGCCTCAGCTAACTGTGTTTTCAATGATTCTAAATCATTATTTCTGGTTGTGATAGTGTCATTCAGAGTTGTAATCTCTGTGTCCTTTTTAGCAAGGTCATCCTCATACTTCTGCCTGTCTACATATCTACCCTCAGATAGGTCTGTAAACTTTGCTTTGTTTTCTTTCGCAAGTGCTTCAAATTCCTCCCAAGTTAAAGACTTGTTTTCGGAAGTAGCCTTGTCAAAAATTTCCTTTAGTAACATACTTTTCTCCTTCTACATTCTTCTATCAGTTTATTATTTAAATGTGTAGTCACTTTCTACACTGGAATGTACAATCGTTTAAATGTCCGATTGCAAGACTTATTTATAATAATCTCATATTGAGTTATTATCCCAGTTAGCGGCAGTGCGCTTGTACTGCCGCTATTCCAATTTAGGAGGGGCAAAGTGACCAAGTCAACATCATGCCCACATTCATTATAGAACATATTTTCTATCGTGTAAATACTAATTATTGGCTACACTGGCAGCAGTTTTTTCCGCATTATTAAATGCCTTCTGCTGAGTATTAGGGTTATTGTTATCACCTGAGAAATCTTTACCTTGAGCTACATCACCAAGCTGTGCTTGAGCTTGAATATTGGTTTCCATGCTCTGTTTCTTCTCATCTTCAACCTTCTGTAATGCGGCTTTTGCCTGATTCTCAGTTTCACCAAAGTACCACATTCTTGTTTCTAGCTTAGATGTAATACCTGCATTTACCATTGTGAGTCGTTTTTCAAGCTCTGCCTCAGTATCTACAATGATAGAATCATCCCACTCAAATGATACCTCATATTCCCCAGGCGGAGTTACATTATACAGAGTACAGTATACATCCGTAGCATAGATAGCATCTCTAAGAGCTTCTTCTAATGCCAGCTGAATATCTCTGTTTGTGGCATAGCTTCTTTGCTTCTCTATCTTTAATTCTGTGGCAGTCTTAGCATTAACATCGGCTTCTTCTGAAAGTGTGCCTCTACTAAATCCTACAACATCTTCTATTCTAGTAAGGATTACATTAAGACCATGTGACAATGAGGCATCTCTCAACTCAGGAGCGAATACATTATATGTTTCCTCACTATTCAAATCCACTTTTCTGAACAAACGTTCTTGTTTTGCAGGCAGCTCTGTCTGATGTTGGCCATTCTGATACTCCTGTATCTTTAAGGCATCCCTATCAACATCAATAGCAAGTTCTCCACCTTCAAACTCCCACAACATTCTTGAATACTGCTCATCAGCATCTCTGATAAGTGAGATAACTCGGCTATATGCTGATACTCCGAGTGGAGAATATGGGTCTATTGTATTAGCTTCAGGCATCTTAAAGTATGCGAACAAAGGTTTGTTCACATTCTTGATTGTCACTTCTTCTTGAAGATTAGCCCATTCAGCTACCTCAGATAAAGGACAAGGCTTACCTAAATCGTTAGCGTTTCTTACATTGTACCACGGTCTATTATTATCGTTAGTTTTTACAAAAGCATAGTTTCTTACTGTTACAGTTCTTCCGATAAGCATATGGTGCTCAAGGCGTGTATATACTTTATCATTATCAACTTTAGTCTGTAAAAATGCTGCCTCTGTTATCTTACCATTATTATCAAAAGACAGAGGATAGAATCTATCTGCCTGTACAAAGTCATACTCTATCTCATACTTAGGTAAAGGCTTTTCTGCTGACAGTCTATCTTTATCCTCATCATCTTCAATAGTAGGTGAGCCTTCTTCATATTGAATAACATAAGGTTTAATTACCAGACCACCTTTAGCTATTCCATACTCTACCTGCCTTCTTATATGCTTCAATAACTTATTCTGATAAGCGTCATTCAAAAAGTTAGCTCTTTCAGTAGGGCCATCAGGTTCAGGTTCTGTAATCACCATAGTTTCTCTGCCCATGTTGACTTCGCCTGTCTGAGTATCAACAGAAGGCGGTATATAATCAGGATTAGCTTTTTCTACATCTTTCATTGGAGGCGTGATTTCACTCTCCATTTCAAGAGTAACCATTCTAGCTTTTTCACTAGCTATGAGTGCTGGAAGACCTAATGAAACTACTCTTTCAGGACTACCAGGCTCAGGATTTTTTAACCATGGGGCTCTGCCTTCATACATCTGTGACCATAACTGAATACTGTTTACCATATCATCGGAAACAGCAGTCTTTACAGACAAGACTTTTTCTATTACCTCTCGTCCTAGCATACGATTTATCCTCCTCTTTAACTTACTAAATATGCTCATATTTACACCTCACCACTTTTATGCCAATATGTTTGCATTGATTGTTTCCAACGCTCTATGTGTTCAGAGGTTCTAGGAGGCTTTTTCCTACCAGAACAAATCTGACTTTGTCGTTGTCTTGCCTCATCAGATTGCCAATATCGTTGTGCGCTTTCACGCAATTTCTGCTTATGCTCCTCTGATAAAGGTTTTCGCTTATATCCTTTATATGGTTTACGGAGTTTTATCGCTTCTCGTAAATGTTGTTTATGCTCTTCGGAAAAAGGTACTCCTTTATGAGATTCACTTATTTTTCTCTTTGTTTCTTCTGAGCGAGGTTTACCTTTATAATGTGCTACACGTTTGGCTATCGTTTCAGACGATTGCTTTTTACCTAGATTAGCCTGTCTGAGTTTCTCTTTAGTTTCATCTGAAGGATGAACTCCTAACATACCTTCACCGCCTAAAGTGACATTATATCCTTTCTCAGGATTAAATGATTCATATTTAGCTATCATTTCTTGTTCATATAAGCAAGCCTCTTCATCTGTAAGACCATCTTTTAATATGATATGTTCAATATTGTCCCAACCATATTTTTTAATTGCATTGTGAAAACGACCATGAACGTATCTTCTGCCATTAACACCAGCTCTACCTTCCATAGTACCAGAAGTTTTGCCGATATACACCTTCCCATTGGGACA
Organism: uncultured Pseudobutyrivibrio sp.; assembly: GCA_946548305.1. GTDB lineage: Bacteria > Bacillota > Clostridia > Lachnospirales > Lachnospiraceae > Pseudobutyrivibrio. Next base: position 4,580 of record CAMNPQ010000132.1, on the reverse strand, counting down.
TTTGTGCATATATACCAAGCTCATTTCAGTTCTCCTCTATGAACATCTGTTTTATATATGTAGTATAACATTTGAATGCCTTGTATTCAATTACTGACCTCTTCTTCTCCAATATCCAGAGGTCGCATATCGTATCGAATCTATACTGTGATTGTTAGCATCAGGATAGCCACTGACTACCTCATCATCTTTGTCCCTATCATACTCATACTCTATAAACTCTTTATAGGTCTCAGGGCATCTTTTAGGGTCTATGTAGATATGTTTCATTGACTGTAACCACTTCATAGAATAGTTGATGCTGTCAGGCTCTTTCTTTACAGGTCTAGCTCCATATGCTCCATAATCTTTCCAGTCTGAGATAGATTTAGGTTCAGCACTATCACAAGTAACAATCTCATCAGGCGATAAATAAGGTCTGCCACAATACTGTAATTCATGATACAGTTTATCAAACGTCTGTCTATTAGATAACTTATTACATCTAAACTCGGCAAAGATATAGACACACCTTCTACTAATATCCACACTACATTTAGTGAAAGCAAACGGATCTGGGTACCACCCCCAGTCAACCCCCGCATTTGTTCTTTCAAACCCATTGATAAACTCATCTGTCATATACATAGGCTCTACATTCTCAAAGACATTACCACCTGTACCTACAGGTATTCCTAAATATTCATGCTCATACGCTCTAGGATTAGTTTCTTTTAAATCCATAGCTTCATCTATGAATGCCTGACCTAACCACTCTGCTGGAATATCAGTGTAATTTGTTGAAGTCACTAATGTATTTTCTCTACTCAGTGCATCTGCGGCATACTGATTAGCCCAATTAAGATTAGAGATAGGTGGGTTAAAACTTCTGAAATCCCAAAATTCTGTACCACCACGCATTGTTGACTGTAATACTTTACGAATTTCCTTTTCACCAGAATATTGGTCAAGCTCTTCCCACCATGTTATTCCGATATACCCGAAAGGTAACTTTACAGACTTAACTTTATTAGGGTCATCAAGTCCCATAAACAATATCTGCTGGCCTGTAGGTTTGTAGACAATAGGATTGGCAATAGTCTTAGGTATCTGAAAATAATCTCTAAGCCCCCATCTGTCTATTCCCCAAACTACCTGCGCCCATACAGAGTTCTTGATAGTATTACCAATCTTTCTAAACACTAGGGCATGAGTTTTAGGATTATTTATGAGCAGTAGTGGTATCATCTCTGAAATAAAAGAAGATTTAGCAGAGCCTCGTCCTCCTTTAAAGACATAATGTACATGCCCATGGTCTAAAATATCATCCATTGCAGAAAAATAAACGGGAGCGATATTCTCATTAACATCTAAGATAATCTCTCCCTTTTTCTCTTTAGCTTTTCTAGGTCTACCCATTATTCCCTCCTAAGAACAAGATGTACCTCTTTGACTGGTCCTCGTTCCTTAGCATCCTCAATCTCTTTGAACCTTCTGTTAAGCTCTTTAGCCGCAGATGTTCTTTCAGAAAGAGAAGCGTCCATGTCAAACTGGTCTTTGACTTCCCCTCTCATAACTTTAGTGAGGTATACAAGAACCTCTTTAGCATCCGCTATCTGTTCATCTCTGATTAAATCCATTCTAGCCGCAATCTCATTACGGATATAATCCTTAGCTAAAAGAGATTTACCCTTGTGGGCATACGCCAAGTCCTTATTCTTTCTGTGATTAGGTACAAGATATCCAGCCTCTTTCGCCGCTTTAATAGGGTCGGAATACTGGATATATAAACTGATAAACTTATCCTCTTTTGGTGTAAGTCGTGTACCATCCTGAGTAATACAAGTACCTTCTAAAATATGTTTCTTGACATTTCCACCTGCATCTTCTGGTATCTGTGAACTAATCATTCTTCCTTTACCTCCTTATACTTATTCAGCATATACTCTATGCTGGCTTTTCCATTTTTCTTAGCTAAAACATTAAGATATCCCTCGTTTTTCTCATCTACTGGCGGCTTGCCTTGAAATGCAAACAACATATCCCTCATAAAAAGACAGGCATATATTCCACTAGCAGTCTTAAACAATTCCTTATCTGAGTAATTCTTTTTACTGCCTAAATAATAGGCATCCTTGATGACATACATCCTGACGAGCTTACCCTCTCCGCCAAAGAACTGTGTTGTGTTAATAACCACATGAGTCCCGTAGAGGTGGTTAAGCGCATTTGCCATTGTTCTAGCTAAAGAAGCTGGTGTTGGTGACATATAATCTAGCCCCTCCTTTGTAAACATACTATAACACATAGTTACCAATCCTTACAAATATACTGGCTAAAATGATATGTCAGTTTGGCATTTATTGAAACCGCAGTTTCCCACGACCTCACACGGTTATATGAAAACAGGTCCAGGCACTATCCTCAGAGATACGACTAGGCACGGTTATAAGTAAATCGACTGGGCACGGTTATATGAAAACTTACCAGGCTGTGTCCGGGATCCTACTCGCTCACACGAGCTGCTATCGAACATATGTATGGGTAGGGGGTGGGTAGCGTATTTTTGTGATTTTTTGAGCGTGAAAAAAAAATGTTTCATGTGAAACATAGATTGTATGCAATTAAATAGCGTCAAAAATCGACTTGTAACGATAAAAAAGTATGTAAATGAACATTTATATTAAAGTGATATATAATGTATATAGAACGTCAAGAAATAAAGAAATAATATTATATAACATATTTATACAAACACAAAAAAAAATAGCTTGCTAGTGTTTTAAGACTAGCAAGCTATATATATACTTATTTTAATATGCTATATAGTAATATTAGAAATACTGTTGACAGTAAAGTAAATATTATCATGCACTCACACTTTCGACACTTTCTATTTTCTTGACGCTCTTAGCTTTTTCAGTATAGCTAAACATCTTATCAAAAAATAATCTCACGTCGTCGATACTATAAAAATCACATCTAGTTTCATAGCTATCAGCGTGTTTAAAATTACTGAAAAGCGTTTTAAGTGCTTTATTTTTAGCGACTAATTTTTTCTGAAGCTCTTCACTTATACGTACACTATAGCAAGTACGTGATTTTTTGTTAGTATTCCAAACACTTATAAGCGTTCCTTTGTTTGTATCACCTGATTGCGTTACAATGTGCGTTGTTACTGCAACGTTCAGAGGCTTATCTTCTCTAGTAAGAACAGTTGCGATATTGAAACTATAATCATTTGTATTATGCTCTGTCATATATCTAGCAAAGTCTAGCAATTGCTCTTTAGTAGCAAAAATCTTTTTTGTCATCTCAAAACTGTTGTTATTAGTTGCGTTATTGTTTGTAGTTGTCTTTTTCATAATTCTAATCTCACTTTCATTTTAAATAATAGTTTACGTGTTATAGTGTGTTAGTGATAGATACTAACAAAGTCGTGAACACGACTAGAAACAACTAGACTTGTTTGTTTCTGTATATACAGTAGCACACTTTGTTATTGTTTACAAGTATATTTTTGAAAAAAGTTTTTAAAAACGCTTGTAACGCTTGCTATTATTACGTTTGAGCGATTTTAGTTGCGTTTCTTCTATATAATGTATAAAAACGAAAAAATCAGTTGTTAGCACAGACTAACAAATAAACGCTACTTCTCACTTCTCACCTCCCGCCCCCTCTCTCCACACACCTCTACCTCCAGCACCACGTTAATGGGCCATGCTCCATCTGCCCCTACGGAGATTACCGGGGGAGCGTGATGGGCCAATGGAGGAGGGAGGAAGGCTGATGGGAGGGTGAATGAAGCCATCCAACCTGATGGGCGGAGCTTGCGGTGCTATAACCCTGTGTCCGTCTTCTTTTTGTGCAAAATCACAATACCGCAGGATGGCTGGTCGAAATAACGTGTTTCCTACTCGATAAAAAAAAACACTACCTATCGAAATATCGTTGCCATCCTCCCCAAACCCTGCAGGGATGCTGAAATGGAGCCCTGTGCAAAATGGACAAAAAAGTAGGCTGGCAAGGCCAAATCAGTCAAAATGTTAAAAATTTTCAGTCGAAATGTTAGCAGCGAAGCCAGCCTCCGGGAAGAGGAGGGCTGGAGGAGGGCAGAGGAGGGGAGAAGGATGATGGGAAAGGGGCTAAAAATGGATAAAGGAAGATATACTAAAACTAAGACAAACACAGATGGTTACAACATTTCTACGAATACGAGACTAAAAGAAGGTAAAGAGGCGTGGTAGAATACTCATCTACATACTATTACTTATACTATTTATATCGGAGTATGGTATTACTGGTTATTTTTATTATTACAAGTGTCTTTTATGCCGCCCTACTTTCTGATTGGATTATGCTTTTTTCTGATTAGATTATTATTACTATATATGGATATTATTAAAATAGGAGCAGTACTCTTTATACCGCCCCTATTTTGAATTAGAGATATGGCTGAATGTCTTTTCTTATGGCTTCCAGCTCATTAAGAAGTTGGGTCTTTCTTGCTTCTAGGTTATTTAGTTCTTCTTTTATATCTTGGATTTGAGCTATTTGTAAAGCTATTTCATCTATATCGAATTTCTTTGGCTTCTCTTGTG
>CAMNPQ010000131.1 GCA_946548305.1 uncultured Pseudobutyrivibrio sp. | reverse complement strand
GCTTACAATAATAAACTTCAAAAATCACTTGGTAATGATAAGACTAGTGTAGTTTATAAAGCTACATCAAAAATCTTTGAAAATGCTAAGAAGTAAAATGGGCTGCCTTATCGGCAGCCTTTTTGGGGAGAATGATATATGAAAAAGTTTCTATCGCTCTTGCGATGATGTTATATTAATCTCCCAGTGCGTTTGTGCGGTGGAAACTCTGTGAAATGTAGATGAAATCTATTCTAAGATTTTCTACGGTGTGTTTTTAAAACCTCATTCCACACTTAGGGCAAAAATCAAAGTCTTCTGTTGTCTCATAGCCGCAGTTATTGCAGTGTTTGAAGAAGCCTCTACCATTGCCTACTTTAGTGAGATCTTGAGGTTTGATTTGTAGGTCTTCTCCTGAAGCTATTCGCTTACCTATTTCAGGATTAAGTTCATATACACTGCCACAGCAGCTCATCTGAACATAATATCTTTTATTCCATTTAAAAGTTGGGATAAAGAAAAGAGATAGAACTGTATAGAGCATGAAGACCTGATATCTTCCATATTTTCCGCAACTATCGCATATGATGGTCTGACTAAAGTCAAAGTCTTTGCGGCCATCAGTTATTCCCATAATAAAAAACATAACTATTCTTCCTTTAGTAAATCTTTTCTATTTCTTCTTTAATATCATACATTGCCTTAAATGCAGCCAAATCATCTTGGCTTTTTATAAGCATTATTTCCTCAAAAGAACCTGTGGCAATATCCTTAAAGCCAGCCACCTGCTCACCTGTGCATATGCTAGCTTTAATAATAGGTTTCTTTGTGGTTTTATCATATGCTTTCTTTTCAATCTTTTTCTTGAAAAACATAGTATACCTCTAGATAATCTTTTCCATCTTTACGTGAGGGATTCCATCCTCTAGGAATGGCTCCGAAACAACTTCAAAACCCTCTCTAGCATAATAGCCCTTAGCGTATTCCTGAGCTTCAAGATATATCTTCTTTGCATTGAACTTATTTATAGCAAGTTCTACTCCAGCATGAAGTAATTTACCGCCAAGTCCAGTGCCATGCACTAAAGTTACTACTCTTCCAATTTGAGCTATACCCTCTTTTTCATCATTCCAAAAGACTCTGAGGCATGCTGCCACTCTATTATTGTCATTCCAACAGAAGATATGGAATGCATCTTGATCTTTATCATCTAAGTCCTGGTATGGGCAATCCTGCTCGACAACAAAGATTTCAGCCCTGGTTTTTAGGATTTCATATAATTCAGTTGTTGTGAGTTCGTTGAAGTGTTTAACTAGTAATTTCATGCGTCTGCTCCATCTTTAATGTAATTGTACTACGAACAATTGACACTTATGTTTATAGGTGAGGTATTTCCTGATGATTGATTATCTTTATAATTATTATAGATTTCTGCTATTTCTTCCCTTGAAAAATCTGGAAAGCAAGCGTAGAGGTTTTCTAGTTCCATTCCTGTACTCACGAAGTTTTCTACTGTCATCTGGTCTTTTTTGTTCATTGTTTGCTTCCTTTCTAATATAGGGATTTTCCATATTTCTTTAGAATGCTAGTTTTATTGCTACATTTATCGAAGGATTTACCTTGTCCTTAAATATGGTAGCATCATTTGCAGAGCCCACAATACTGCCATAATGAACAGGTATTACAACCTCTGGATTTAATTCATTTATATACTCTGCAGCTTTCTTTGGATCCATAGTATATGTACCACCTATAGGTATAATAGCTATGTCGCAGTCCACCTCTTTAGCTTCTTTGGTGGCATCAGTATCTCCTGCTATATAGATTCTCTTTCCATCAATTTCTAGAACATATCCAACCCAGCCTGCAGACTTTGGATGAAATGGCTTAATAATATTATAAGCATGTACAGTTTCGAGCTTTAGGCCTGCGAAAAGATATTGATTTTCAGGTCTTACAGTCTCAATTTGACCAACCTGAATTGGAAGCTTTCTAACACTAGAAGCCATCTTTTCTGGAACGACCAAAATGGTATCATCTTTAGCCAGTTTACTTATGTCATCAACTGAGAAATGATCATAGTGGTCATGGGTTATTAGAATATAATCAGCATCATGACTGGATTCTTTGATTTCTAAAGGATCAATATAGATTGTACCAATGTTAGATGCAATTCTCACACTATTCTGCGTGTTTACGGTTATTCTATCTAATAATGATTCCATTATTCATCATCCTCCTTAGATTCTATATGGCAAAGGATACTTATGTGCTTCATCGTATTGTTAGAGTAGCTTGATTTTGCTTTTTTAATAGGTTTTGACGCATGCCCTACCATGGTACCAATAATCTTTCTAATCTGATCTGCAGTTGCTATAGGATAAACTTCCATAATGTGTTTTGCTATAGCTTTTCCAGATTTTACAGGATCTTCGGTATATAAAGATGCTACATGGTCACGACCATAGATGTTTTCAGGCTTAGTATATATGGCAATAGGCCAGCCATAGGCTTCCCCTTTTTTGTTTTTGCGTTGCCTAAAATCACGGACAGTCAGATATGTCATCATCTGAAGGTCTGTGATAGTACCATCAAAGCCCTTTTCCCCATCCTTGGTAAAACCTGCCTTTTGCTTTAATTCATTAGAATAGATTTCATCACAGGTTTCTAAGACATCCATTATCTTCTTTTGGCGTCTTGATGCTTTTTCATCGTCCCATAGAGCATCAAAATCATAACCATCGCGCCTATAATTAGCAAAATATGGGAACCATTCCTTTGAAATAAAACCAGCTTTCTTATCGAAAAACTTACCGTAGGCAATGTTTCCGCGACGAGCTATTATTTCTCTCCATTCCCATGGATCAAGTGTTGGATTGCCACTCCACCAATATTCAGGCACGGTACGCTCTTCTAAAGAAAAACCAGGAATCTCATTCTTAAATAGTGGAAGAAATCCAATCTCATTTATATATTCAATTGCTTCATCAACTGTATGTAAGCATTCTGGGTCATCCCACTCTACTCCATACATCACCCAAGTACCATTTTCGTTTGGCATTATTGCTTCCCCTTCTACATACATTACAATATAACATTCAGTCTTAATATACTTATAATACTGTATTTACTAGTGTTTTTGTGGATATTTTAAATGACCCCAAGGTTTTTTTTACCTTGGGGTATATTTCATAGATTATGAAGCATTCTTTTTATAGTATCCGTGTTGCTCAGCTTCAATGTTAACAAGTTCCTTTGCTCTTACATATATCTTACTTTACGAGTTACTCTATTGAATTTATCCATTCGGCAGCTAAATAAAGTGGCACATTTACCATCCATTCTTGTTCTTTGTATCCAGACATAGAAAATCTAACTGGTTTTAATTCATTATTGCCATCATAAATAGTTTTTAAACTTTTTGATCTTAGGTTTTCTTTGGCCTTCACTTCTATAGGATATACTGCATCTTTTTGAACTAAGAAATCTAATTCCAACGTAGAATTTTCCTTAGAATAATAATACAATTTTTCTCCAAGAGATATTAGTTCCTGCGCAATGAATTGCTCTGTAAATGCACCCTTATATTCTTCAAAATAGTTTTCTCCAGTTAAAACCTCTTTTGCTGTGACATCAGCCATTGCTCCCAATAAGCCTAAGTCCGAGAGAAAAAGTTTAAAAGCACTCATGTCTTCATAGAATTTTAACGGTCTCTGTACTTTGTTAACTCTTACAACTTTATGAATCAATCCTGCGTTAACAAGCCATTGGATTGCATCTTCAAAATCTTTGGCACGAGCACCTTTTTTTACTACGCCATAAATAAATTTCTTATTTTCTTTTGATAGCTGTGAGGTTATACTATTCCAAACCATTATAACTTTAGGTAATAGCTCATCTGGCACATGTGTCGAAAAATCCTTCTCATAATCGCTTAATATTCGTTGCTGGATTTTTCTGACCTGTTTTAGATTCTCTTCTTCCAAATATTTTTTAACAACTTCAGGCATACCTCCAACATAATAATATTGACGAAGTAAATCTGTTAACCTTGATGAAAATGTTGCGAGTTCTTCCCAACGGTGTTCTCTAATCTGATCCACTAAAATACTATTACCAGTTGCCTCAACGAATTCTAGAAAGTTCATAGGATACATATTTATTTCATCAACTTTACCTACAGGAAATCCTGTCCCTGTATTTTCATCGTTGTTTTTTTGACTTTTCTTTGTACGAAGTCTTACCCCCAACAAACTACCTGCGACAACAATATGGTATTCATTAGCATTTTCACAAAAATATTTAAGGCTAGTTATTCCACGTGGTACTGACTGTATTTCGTCCAAAATTATTAGTGTCTCTCCAGGATGAATTTCTTCACCTGAAATCGAAGAGAATCCACGTAATAAACGTTTTGTATCATAATCTGAAAATAGCGATAGCATCTCTGGAGAATCATCGCAATTTATATATGCAACATTTTTATATTCATTACGCCCAAATTCTTTTAAAATCCAGGTCTTTCCAACCTGTCTAGCACCATCTAGTATTAATGGCTTTCTGTCTTTATCATTTTTCCATGCTAAAAGCTGTGAATATACTTGTCTTTTCATATGACCCTCCATTTTTATGAGCGAATATCTATAGATAGAATACAATTTTATGAGCGAAATATCAAGGCTATAGAACAAAAAAATGAAGGAAACATCCAGGCGATTTAACAATTTTATGAGCGAATCTATGTGTCATTTCTTCTGGAGAAGCACGTTTTATCAGTTCTCTTTACCATATAAAAAAATTATTCTTCGTCATTCCAACCCTTACAAATGTCTACCCAGCCTTCGGCACTAGCTACGCGTTCAAGCTCATCTGGCGTAATTTTAACAGATGTAAATTCATTTCCACCTGCAGGATGTACATACTCGAATCTTTTAATTGAGATATCCAACCAGATTGGAATGTCTTCAGGCACTGCAAATGGACATACGCCACCTGGCTGAAATCCAGTGATTTTTTGTACCTGATCACGTGGAATCATATGAGGCTTTGTATGGAAGTAAGATTTAAATTTTGAACTGTTTACCTTACCATCACCGGCCATAACAACAATAACAGGCTTTTCATCTACTACAAAAGAAAGAGTCTTAGCAATCTCTGGTTCGGAACATCCAATTTGTTGGGCTGCATGTTCTACAGTATCAATTGTCTCAGTATGAATTGTAAGTCTATCTCCAAGAGCGTTTTCTTCAAGATAGTTTTTAACCTTCTCATTAATCATGACTACGTCCTCCAATTAATTGTAATTATAGATTACCATTTCCAAAAAGTGATATAGCCATAATTTATAAGTGGTTATCAATTTTAGTTATCCTTAAATTAAAAAGTATTGCATTAGCTCATATTTCAACTTACTGCCCTCTTCAATATCTGCAGGAAGTAGGGCTCTTGCAACAAGCTTAAGCTCATCTGATTCAATATCAGTTCTTTTTAAATTAGCATAATCACCATCAATACTGTCTACTACATAATACCAAGTTTCCATGCTTGCCTCCCTATTGCTTCGAATATTTTTTAATTCTTCTTCTCATGAGCTTCTAGTTCCTTCTCTATCCAGGTCATGATTACATCTACCAAATATTCCTGTTGGATTTGGCTTAGCTCTTTTCCTGGTGATATTTTGTGCCATTTCCTGATGCACTCTCTGCAGCAAGTAGCTGTTGCATGTTGAGCTATGAATACAGGATGTCCTTTTGTTGGAGTCTGTTTACCATCATTTGGAATTACTGCAGGAGCCTCTCTTTTGGCTATAAAATCTGCAGCATGGTCACGGATGGTATCAAGTCCTTTTTCTTCTATATAGTCTATATCTTTTTGTTTAAGATGGAAACTTGTCCTAAATTTAGAATTGCCCAGCCGTGTAAACAGCTGAGCAAACCACTCTTCTCTATTCATTAAAAATTACTTCCATTCCAACCCCAATCATTTACTGGATGATAGGTTACATATACAGCATTGCCTGGTATGCCAAGCTTTTCTTCGAATAAATCGCAGATTTGTCCTGTGAGTTTATCATAGGATTCTGCAGGTGCATTACCATATAGGCTCACCGAAACATAAGCTCCTTTATCAAGCTTCTTGCCACCAAGCCATAAATCATATGCATCTTCAATTCCTACCATAAGATAAGTCTCTGTTTTCCCTAATGTGGTTATAAGCTTTCCTAATTCTGATTTGATTTCTTCTTTCAATTCTGTAGTAACAGGTACTGTGATTTTTGAATCAATAAATGGCATGACGTTCCGCTCCTCTCTTTGAAATAACCTATACTTCAAACTCTACATGAGTTGTTGTATCTACAAATGGTACAATGGCATCCTTTGTGGCTGCAAGGCGAAGCTCATGCTTTTGATAATTCTTAAATGCATCTTCGCTTTCGAATACTGCTTCAGCTACTATATCTCCAGTTGAGGAACTAAGGCACTCAGTCTTAACAGCAATACTTTCAAGACCAGGAATTTGTCCGTTTAAATCCTCTAGTTTTGTTTTAATGTTTGCCTTAATTGTTCCAAGATTAGGGCCAAAGCATTTATCCTGCAATTTCCAAATAACTACTTGCTTTACCATGTGAATATTAGTCTCCGATTTTTTCTCTAATAGGTATTAGTTTAACACTTTCAAGGAGATACTTCTAGTTTAAGGCAAAACAAAAAGCTGCCTCGTCGGCAGCCTTTGAAGGGAGAATGAAAATGGCTATATTTTTGGTTACAGCATCAAATCCCATTTAGTAATATCCATATATGCTTCTGATGTCGCCTGGAATGTAATATCTGTTGCTTGAATAGGTGTATAAAAAGTATTTGAAAGTACTCGTTCACCTTCATTGAGGAAGATTTCTGAACTGTAACGGTCTAATAGAATCCGTAGCTTCAATTTATAAGGGGTTGTTTCAACATCTCTTACATTGAGAATGTCGCAGTCAAAGCCACAGTTATTTCTATCGAATCGTAAAATTCCACTATATGGAAAATACTGTATTATAGTCTCATTTTCATGGTCTTTAGCAAAAGCAATTGTAACTACGTCATTAGTTGTTGCTTCTGGTATTTGTAGGCAAATGTCCAAATCAAGGATTCGCCCCTTAATACCATCTAATTGCATAGGGTCTTTAAATGACAGGCCCTGATAAGATACACGATTATCACGATACTTTTCTAATTCCCTAACAGGCTTCTGTAATAGCCTTCCATCTTTAATAGACAGCTCTCTTGGTACTGACATTGTTCCAAAAAACTTATTGTCATGGGGTTGATTTCTACTTGATTCCCAAGATTGCATCCATCCTATAAGTATTCTTCTACCATCAGGTGTTTCCACTGTCTGGGGCGCGTAAAAATCAAGCCCCTGATCAACGCTTTGAACGCTCTCACGTTCAAATTTGTGTTTCTTTTTATTGTAACTACCTAAAAGACAAATAGAATTATTTCCATTATGAAATTCTAATTTCTGAGCTCGCATTTCCTGAGGTGAAACTAACAAAACCTGTGTATCATCCAACGAAAAGAAATCTGGGCATTCCCACATTTTTCCATATTTATTATCACTACGATCCAAGGTTGTTACATATTCCCATTGCTTCACATCAGGACTTTGAAATAATAAGATGGCTCCGCTGCCATCCTCTGTTCTATTTCCCACGACCAAATAATATAATTTGTCATCCTTGTCGTACCAGATTTTAGGATCTCGAAAATCCGCTCTGCTACCCCCCTCTGGAAGCAACGAACCATCTATA
>CAMNPQ010000130.1 GCA_946548305.1 uncultured Pseudobutyrivibrio sp. | reverse complement strand
ATCCTGATGCAGGTAAGACCACACTTACAGAAAAATTCTTGCTTTATGGCGGTCAGATTAATTTAGCTGGTTCAGTAAAGGGAAAGGCTACAGCCAGACATGCAGTTTCAGACTGGATGGAGATTGAAAAGGAAAGAGGTATTTCTGTAACATCTTCGGTTTTGCAGTTTGAGTATGATGGATACTGCATTAATATTTTGGATACTCCAGGACACCAGGATTTCTCTGAGGATACATATAGAACTCTTATGGCGGCTGATAGTGCAGTGATGGTTATAGATGCGTCAAAGGGCGTTGAGGCACAGACTAGAAAGCTATTTAAGGTTTGTGTTATGAGACACATCCCTATTTTTACATTTATTAATAAAATGGATAGAGATGCAAATGATACATTTGAGCTTCTTGATGATATTGAAAATGAGCTTGGCATTGCTACAGTACCTGTAAACTGGCCTATAGGTTCAGGAAAAGGATTTAAGGGTGTTTACGATAGAAATGAACGCACTGTGCGTATGTTCTCAGATACTCAAAAAGGTACTAAGCAAGGTGAAGAGCGTATTCTATCTATTGATGACCCTGCACTCAAGGACGAAATAGGTGAAGATAAATATGCCCAGCTAATGGAAGAACTTGAACTTATTGATGGAGCAGGTGCTGAATTTGACCAGGAACAGGTAACAGCAGGAGAGCTTAGTCCTGTGTTTTTTGGTTCAGCTCTCACAAACTTCGGTGTGGAGACATTCCTTGAGCATTTCTTGAAGATGACCTACAGTCCTTTACCACGTAAGAGTGATGCTGGCGAAATAAGCCCATTTTCAGAGGATTTTTCTGCATTTGTATTTAAGATTCAAGCAAATATGAACAAGGCACATCGTGACCGTGTGGCTTTCCTTAGGGTTTGTTCTGGTACATTTGATGCTACAAAAGAGTATCTGCATGTACAGGGTGGAAGAAAAGCTAAGCTTTCAGCACCTCAGCAGATGATGGCTGACGAGCGAAAGATAGTTGATAAGGCTTATGCTGGTGATATTATTGGCGTTTTTGACCCGGGACTATATAGTATCGGTGATACATTTACATCAGCGAAAAAGCCTTTCAAATTTGAGGGTATTCCTACATTTGCCCCTGAGCATTTCGCAAGAGTCCGTCAGATAGATACTATGAAACGCAAGCAGTTTATGAAGGGTATTACTCAGATTGCACAGGAAGGTGCGATTCAGATTTTCCAGGAATTTAATACTGGAATGGAAGAAATCATTGTAGGCGTAGTAGGTGTACTTCAGTTTGATGTTCTAAAATATCGTTTAAATAATGAATACAATGTGGAGATTGCTCTTGAAAATCTTCCTTACGAACATATTAGGTGGATAGAGGGTGATTATGACTTAGACAAGATTTCCGGCACATCTGACATGAAAAAGATAAAAGACTTGAAGGATAGATCTCTATTATTATTTGTAAATTCATGGTCAGTTGGAATGGTTTTAGATAGAAATGAAGGACTTGTTCTTTCTGAATTTGGAACAAACTAAAAAGAATCTTGACTAAGGGATTTTTACAGTGTATATTAATGGGCAGTGGCATTCGCCACTGTCTTTTGTTTGTTTTATTCTATTTTTTATCCCATTTTTTTGTTGACATTTAGTATTACTTTATCTATTATAATATTAAATAAACGAACAGTTGTTCCGAACGGAGGTTTTATTAATGGCAAATGAAGATAAACTTAAAGCATTAGATGCTGCGATTGCGCAGATTGAAAAACAATATGGAAAAGGCTCAGTTATGAAGCTTGGTGAGGGAGCTAATATTCAGGTAGAAACAGTTCCTACAGGCTCTATAAGCCTTGATATAGCACTTGGTCAGGGTGGTTTTCCAAAGGGGCGTATTATTGAAATATACGGACCAGAATCATCTGGTAAGACAACACTTGCACTTCATGCAGTTGCTGAGGTTCAAAAGTCTGGCGGTATAGCAGGCTTCATTGATGCAGAGCATGCCCTGGATCCTAAATATGCAAAGGCGATAGGTGTAGATATTGATGATTTATACATTTCCCAGCCAGATAATGGTGAACAGGCTCTTGAAATCACAGAGACAATGGTTCGCTCTGGTGCGATGGATATCATTGTTGTGGACTCAGTTGCAGCTCTTGTTCCAAAGGCTGAGATAGACGGTGATATGGGAGATTCTCACGTGGGATTACATGCTCGTCTCATGTCACAGGCTATGAGAAAGCTTACTGGTATTGTATCAAAGACAAATTGTGTTGTTATTTTTATCAATCAGCTTCGTGAAAAAGTTGGAGTGATGTTTGGTAACCCTGAGACAACAACAGGTGGACGTGCTCTTAAATTCTATGCATCTGTTCGTATTGATGTGCGCCGTGTAGAGGCTTTAAAGCAAAATGGCGAGGTCATTGGTAATAGAACCAGAGCAAAAATCGTTAAAAATAAGGTAGCACCTCCATTTAGAGAGGCTGAATTTGATATTATGTTTGGTGAGGGTATTTCTCGTGAAGGGGATATTCTTGATGTGGCAGCAAATCTTGATATTGTACAAAAGTCAGGAGCTTGGTATGCATACTTAGGAGAGAAAATCGGACAGGGACGTGAAAATGCTAAAATATATTTGAAGCAAAATCCTGATGTTTGTGAAGAAATCGCAAATGCTATCCGTGAACATTATGCAGAAGCTGATGAGTCAGAAGTAGGATTAGTCGGCGGTGATAAAAAAGAAGATATTCCTACAGAGGTTATTGAATAATAATGGAAGTATTATCTCTTGTTAAACTTTCAAAGGGAAGAGCAAAAATCTGCCTCGATTCAGGGGCAGATTTTGTTCTATATAAAAAAGAATATGAAAGCTATGGCATAGAAGAGGGCGCAAATCTTTCTTTAAATGACTATCAACAGATTGTGGAGGATATTATAATTCCTCGTTGTAAGAAGCGAGCATTGCATCTTTTGGAAAAGCAGGATCGTTCTGAAAAGAATCTTAGAGAAAAGTTAAAAGAGGGCGGATACTCTTCTGAAGTGATTGATGTAGCCATTGATTATATTAATGAATATGGTTATTTAGATGATGCTAGAATGGCTGCAAGCCATGTCAGGTTTTACCAGGACTCCAGAAGCAAGCAAAGAATAAAGCAGGATTTACTTGCCAAAGGCATATCTATAGATGTTATAGAACGGGTTTTGGAAGAGGAATACACCTCAAGGGAAGAAGATTTAATAGAGCAGCTATTGATAAAAAAGCATTATGATAAGGACAATGCCACATACGAGGAGAAAGGCAAAATTTATCGTTTTTTAGCATCTAGAGGCTTTTCATCGGATAGCATAAATAGGGTATTAAAATAGTAATGAGACACACTATATATGGTATTCATAGTCTTGACATAAGGACATTATACAGGTAAACTAATTGTGTTGAAGTTTATAAATGAGAGCTTTATGGCTTTTATTTTATATTCCAATTCGAAAATTAAATAAGGAGGTGCTCCTGTGAACGCAGTAACGATGATTATTGTAGCAATTATCGTGGCGGCTGTAGCAGTTGTTATCACTCTTATTGTTTCAAATCAAGTTCATGAAAAGCAGGGAAAGAACAAAGTAGATTCTGCTGAGGCTAAAGCCCGTGAGATTATTGATGAAGCAGTTAAGAGCGCGGAGGCCAAAAAGAGAGAGGCTATGCTTGAAGCAAAAGAAGATGCTATGAAGCAGAAGAACGATCTCGACAAAGAAATCCGTGAGCGCAGAGCAGAAATTCAGAGAAGCGAGCACAGATTATCTCAGAAAGAGGATAATCTTGATAAGAAGCTCGACGCAGTGGAAAAGAGAGAAGCTGAATTTACTCGCCAGGAACAGCAGCTAAATAAGCAGCGCGAGGAAGTTGCAAAACTTAATCAGCAGCGTGTGCAGGAACTAGAGAGAATCTCAGGACTTACCTCCGAACAAGCAAAAGAACAACTTTTAAAATCTGTAGAAGAAGACGTCAAATTAGACGCAGCGAAACTTATTAAAGAGAGCTTAGCTCAAGCAAAGGATGAGGCTGACAAAAAGGCACGTGAGATTGTAGTGAGTGCTATTCAGAAATGTTCAGCCGACCATGTGGCAGAGACTACTATTTCTGTAGTTCAGTTGCCTAACGATGAGATGAAGGGGCGTATCATTGGTAGAGAGGGAAGAAATATCCGCACTCTTGAAACTATGACTGGCGTAGAACTTATTATTGATGATACTCCAGAGGCAGTTATTTTATCTGCATTTGACCCTGTAAGACGTGAAATTGCACGTATTGCATTGGAAAAACTCATTGTAGATGGAAGAATTCATCCAGCTAGAATTGAAGAAACAGTTGAAAAGGCTAAGAAAGAAGTGGAACAGCAAATCCGTGAGGAAGGCGATGCAGCTGCCCTTGAGGTTGGTGTTCAGGGAATCCACCCAGAACTTCTTAGACTTCTTGGTAAGATGAAATTTAGAACCAGCTACGGTCAGAATGTATTAAAGCATTCTATTGAGGTTGCTCAGCTATCAGGATTACTTGCTGCAGAGCTTGGTCTTGATGTTAGAGTTGCTAAACGAGCAGGTTTACTTCACGATATTGGAAAGGCAGTAGATAGAGAGCAGGAGGGTACTCATGTACAGCTCGGTGCAGATCTTTGCCGCAAATACAAAGAGTCTCAGACAGTTATAAATGCTGTAGAGGCACATCATGGCGATGTAGAGCCAGAAACTCTTATAGCTTGTATTGTACAGGCAGCTGACACAATTAGTGCGGCTCGTCCAGGTGCAAGACGTGAAGCTATGGAGACATACACTAACAGATTAAAAGAACTTGAAGAAATTTCAAACAGCTTTAAAGGCGTTGAAAAATCTTTTGCTATTCAGGCAGGTAGAGAGATTCGAATCATGGTGGTTCCTGAGCAGGTATCAGATGCCGATATGGTCATCATGGCTAGGGATATTTCAAAGCAGATAGAATCACAGCTGGAATATCCTGGACAGATTAAGGTAAATGTAATTCGTGAGTCACGTGTTACAGATTATGCAAAGTAAATATTTTGGCGGGTGGTTTTCCACCCGCTTTTTTTGAAGAAAGGCTAGTTATGGAAAAAGTAGAACGAATAAACAGAGAATTAATTCATAAGGGAACTATTTTGGATATTTATGAGGACACAGTCCGTTTGCCTAATGGGAAAGAGGAGAAATGGGATTTTATTAGTCATAGAATGGGGGCTGCATGTGTTCTCGCAGTTCATCCCAGTGGAAAAATAATTATGGTTCGTCAGTATAGAAATGCACTTGACCGTTTTACACTTGAAGTGCCAGCTGGTAAACGTGATTCAATTGACGAGGATACCAGTATTTGTGCAGCCAGAGAATTGGAAGAGGAGACAGGATACCAGGCAGGAAAGCTGGAAAAGCTTTTATCATTGAAATCTACAGTTGCTTTCTGCGATGAGTTTATAGATGTATATTTAGCCACAGATCTTAAAAATATTGGCGAGCAGCATTTAGACGAGTCAGAAGATATAGATATAGAACTTTATGATTTAAAGGATTTGCTGGATATGTGTTATTCTGGTAAGCTTCAGGATGCCAAAACAGTTGCAGCTATTATGGCTTATGCAACGAAACTAAAGTGAACCTATTGATTTCCTGAAAAACAGGGTTGCAATTGCTAAAGCATTATAGTAATATTTCTTCTAGACAATGGTGTCAGAATAAAGTTCCCATATGAGGGGATTTTATTTTGGCACCATTTTTTCATATTCTGATTTGCTTGCCCACTTCAGAAATGAAAATGGCGTATACCTATTTGCTTGCCCACTTAGGTATACGCCAGTTTTTTAGTTTCTTTCTGCAATTGTGTAAAGTAGATGTCGTGTGTCTTCCCAACCAAGACATGGATCTGTAATAGATTGACCATAGGTTTGGTGGTCGGAAATAGGTTGTGAACCTTCAATCAGATAGCTTTCTATCATCACACCTTTTACAAGGTTCTTTATTTCATTAGAATGATTTCTATTATGCATTACTTCTTTGACGATTCGAATCTGTTCCTTAAACTGTTTATTTGAATTAGAATGATTTGCATCTATAATGCATGCTGGATTAACTAAATCCATTTCTTCATACATGTTATGAAGACGAATTAAATCCTCGTAGTGATAGTTTTGCGTGCTGTTTCCATGCTTTGAAACTGCACCTCTAAGTATTGTGTGAGCCAAAGGGTTACCTGTAGTTGTGACCTCGTAGCCTGAAAAAGTGAAATGATGAGGATGCTGGGCAGCATATACTGAATTCAGCATGACTGAAAAATCACCTGAAGTAGGATTTTTCATACCAGATGCAACATCAAAACCTGAAACAGTGAGACGGTGATGCTGATCCTCAACAGAACGTGCTCCTATTGCAACATAGGACAGTAAATCGTCAACGTATCCCCAGTTTTCTGGATAAAGCATTTCATCTGCTGCTGTGAGATAAGTTTCTGTCATGGCACGAATGTGCATTTTACGCATTGCCACAAGACCAGCCACCATATCTGGAGCTTCGTTTGGGTCTGGTTGGGATGCGATACCTTTGTATCCACTACCTGTGGTGCGAGGCTTATTAGTATAAATACGTGGAACTACTAACACCTTATCTTTTATATCTTCAGCAACTCTGGCTAATTTGCCAATATATTCACAGACTGCATCCTCATTATCAGCTGAGCATGGACCGATAATGCAAAGGAATCTGTCGTCTTTTCCAGTAATAATATCAGCTACTTCCTTGTCTCTTTTAGCTTTGATTTCCTGAATATTTTTAGGAACAGGAAATTCTTCTTTTATTTCCTCTGGAGTAGGCATTTTTTTTAGATAATTGAAACTCATTTTTTATCCCTTTCTAGTTGTCAAAACATGTTGATTTTATTAAATCTATGGGCATGTTGTATCCAGTCCACAGTTTGAAAGCCGCAGCCCCTTGATATAATAACATATATTTCCCATTCATTATCTTGCATCCTACAGATTTTGCATCTTTTAATAGCTTTGTTTCTGGAGGATGATATATAACATCGCATACAGTAAGCTTAGGAAAAAGCATTTCTTTTGGAACAAGAGAAGAATCATCTGCCCCCATTCCCACATTTGTACCGTTTATTAAAATATCACTTTCTCTAAGAGAAGAGGAAAGGGCATTCATATCAGCCATATCGTAAACAAACACATCACAGGTGGTTGAGTGAGTGATTTTTTCTGCAAATTCAACAATGGAATCGAATGTAGAATTTTTCCTCTTGAATATATTAATTTTAGAAACGCCGTCAAGAGCAGCTTGTACGATTATGGATGTGGCAGCTCCCCCAGCACCTAAGATGGTAATGGTAGAATTTTTAAATTCAATTCCCGAGTCGGTCATGGCTTCCATGAAGCCTATGCCATCAGTTGTGTAGCCCTTTAATTTGCCGTCCGTAGCAACAACAGTATTTACAGAATTAGCCAGCACTGCACCCTCGTCCAGCTCGTCTAAAAGTGGGATGATACTGTTCTTAAAAGGCATGGTAAGATTAAAGCCCTTGCAGCCCATTGCCTTTAGACCCTTTACTGCGTTATCGAAATCACTTTCTTGGATATCAAATGCCAGGTAGCAGTTATCTAGATTTAATGCTTCAAAAGAAGTGTTGTGCATTTTAGGAGAAATACTATGTTTGGCTGGATGACCAAGTAAACAGAAAAAATTCGTTGAACCAATAGGTAGCATAGAATAAGCCTCCAAAAAAATTTTAAATAATTGTAGTTTATTTTGATACTTTAGTCAATTAAAGTTTACTTTTTAGGCTGGCTTTGTTAAAATATATCGGCAAGTAGATACGTAGGCGTAGCGTAGCTGGATAACGCATCGGACTCCGACTCCGAAGACCGCCGGT
>CAMNPQ010000129.1 GCA_946548305.1 uncultured Pseudobutyrivibrio sp. | reverse complement strand
CCTGATATGGTTCAGAAGATGAAGGATGATGGCTTTGCCTATATTTCTGAAGGTGCTCTTGTAGTCGATGTAAAGGAAGATACTGATACTAAAGAAGTGCCACCATGTATGATTCTTAAATCTGATGGAGCTTCTTTATACAACACCACAGACCTTGCAACACTTGTATGGCGTATGAAGGATTATAATCCTGATTCAGTTATATATGTGGTTGATAAGCGTCAGGAGTTGTATTTTACACAGGTATTCCGTTGTGCTAAAAAGACAGGCATAGTACCTGCTGATAAAAACCTTTATTTTGTTGGTTTTGGTACTATGAATGGAAAAGATGGAAAACCATTCAAGACTCGCCAGGGTGGTGTTATGCGTCTTGAGTACCTTCTTAAAGAAGTAGAAGACAAGATGCTTGAAAAGATTAAAGAAAATGGTACCATGAATGATGAAGAGGCTGAAAAGACAGCTCAGATAGTAGGACTTTCAGCTATAAAATATGGAGACCTTTCTAATCAGGCATCAAAGGATTATATATTTGATATAGACAGATTTACCTCAGCAGAGGGAAATACTGGTCCTTATATCCTTTATACAATTGTACGCTGCAAATCTATTCTTGCAAAAGCAGGGCAGTTTGATGCAAATGGAGCTATCCTGCCTGCTCATTCTGATTCCGAGAGGGGATTACAGCTTGAGCTGACAAAGTTTATGGCAGCACTTACAGCTGCATATGAGGATATGGCACCTCACAAGATTTGCGCTTATATATATGATTTGGCAAATGCCTTTAACAGGTTTTATCATGACACAAAGATTTTAGCTGAAGAAGATGAGGCTACAAAAGCAAGCTATCTCAAGCTTCTAGTGCTCACACGTAGCATTTTAGAGAAGGCTATTGATTTACTAGGCTTTAAGGCACCGGAGCGTATGTAATGGATAATCATTCATTTTTACCAACTGATTTTATTAATCGCATGGAGCAGGATTTAGGTCCTGACTTCCATGCGTTTTTGCGTTCATATGATGAAAATAAAATATCAGCCCTTAGGTTTAACCCTATAAAAGCAGATGAAGCTTCCATACAAAACATGAAGGATATGCTACAGGAAAATGTCACCTGGAGTCCTAATGGGTATTACTATGATGGTGAGACTGTACAGCCAGGCATACATCCATACCATGCCGCAGGAGTCTACTACATTCAAGATGCATCAGCACAGCTTCCTGTAGAAATGCTACATATTGTTCCTGGAGATATATGTCTTGATCTTTGTGCTGCTCCAGGGGGTAAATCAACTCAGATTGCAGGATATCTGAAGGGAAAGGGCATAATCCTGTCCAATGAGCCGATTAAAAACAGGGCAAAGATATTGTCGGAGAATGTGGAAAGATTAGGCATTAGAAACTGTATTGTCACATCAGAATACCCAGATAAGCTGGCATTAAAATTTCCAGAAACCTTTAATAAAATAATGGTGGATGCACCATGCTCTGGTGAGGGGATGTTCAGAAAGAACCATGAGGCGTGTAAGGAGTGGTCTCTGGAGTCAGTTAAGATGTGTGCAGAACGTCAAAAAGAGATATTAGACGCTGCTTATGAAATGCTTTTACCAGGTGGAGTGATGTGCTACAGTACCTGCACATTCGCCAGACTCGAGGATGAAGAAACTATTATTTCATTTGTGCAAAGACATCCAGATATGGAGATAATAGAAGAAAAAAGACTATGGCCTCATGAAGTAAAAGGGGAAGGGCACTATGCATGCAGCCTAAGGAAAGCAGGAAACGCCCCTCTTGAATATAAATACTATCAATATAAAGCTCCAAATGATAAACTGTTAATAGATTATTATTTATTCATAAAAGACACTTTATGTGAGACAAAAGACTGGAAGAAAAATCTGCTGTTGATAAATGACCTGCTATATAAATTGCCTGATGACTGTCCGGATTTTGATGGTTTACATGTGCTAAGGGGCGGCATTTTTTTAGGTACCTTAAAGAAAAACAGATTTGAACCTAGCCATGCACTGGCTCTGTGCCTTACAAAAGATGAGGTCAAAAGAAGTGTGGATTTTTCTAGAGACAGTAAGGATATAAGGGAATACCTATATGGAAGCTCCATCAGAAAAAACGATATAGCTGATGGATGGACTCTCATTACAGTGGATGGCTATTCTATTGGTTGGGGCAAAGCTGTAAAGGGGCAGATAAAGAATCATTACCCGAAGGGACTTAGACGATATGATTCATAAGATTTACAGACACAAACAAGATATTTACGAGTATATTATGTTTACCATTGCATCAGTTGTAATGGTTATTGGAATATACTTTTTTAAGTTCCCAAATCATTTTTCATTTGGCGGCGTCAGCGGTCTTTCTATTGTGTTGGCCCAGCTTTTGCCAAGGACACCAGGTTATATTAACCTTGTTATTAATATTGTACTTTTAATTTTAGGCTTTATCACCTTAGATAAATCCTTCGGTATTAAGACTACATATATCACACTTTTAGTATCTTTTGGTCCTAGCATATTAGAAAAAATCGCACCTATGGATGGACCACTTACCAATCAGCCAGTGCTTGAACTTATGTTTGCTATAGCACTTCCTGCATTTGCATCGGCTGTTTTCTTCAACCTTGGTGCATCTAGTGGTGGTACAGATATTGTTGCCATGATTCTTAAGAAATATACAAAGGTAGATATTGGTACAGCACTTTTCATGTCAGATGTTATTATCGTAGTTTTGGCATGTCTTGTATTTAATGTAGAAACAGGTTTGTTTTCACTTGTTGGACTCCTTGCAAAGTCACTTGTTATTGATGAGACTATCGAGAATATCAACCTTGCAAAATACTTTACAATTATTTGCTCTAATCCTGAACCAATCGTGGATTTTATCATGAATGATTTAGGAAAGGGTGCAACAGTTTATAAGGCTGAGGGAGCATACGGTCACACAGAAAAGACTGTTATCCTTACAATCCTTAAGCGCCAGCAGGCAGTAGAGCTTAAGAATTACATCAGACGCAATCAGCCAGGAGCATTTATTGCGATTACAAACAGTAGCGAAATTATAGGAAAAGGCTTTAGAGGATACAACTAATGAACGAGGCATGGGGAATTCTTGCCCACGTAGATGCAGGCAAGACTACACTATCAGAAGCAATTTTATATAACGCTGGAGTTTTGGCGGACCTTGGTCGAGTAGACAAGGGATCCGCCTTTTTAGATACAGATGAGCAGGAAAAGAATAGGGGAATCACAATCTTTTCAAAACCGGCTGTATTTGAATACAGGGGACAGAAGCTTACATTACTTGATACTCCAGGACATGTGGACTTTGCAACAGAAACAGAAAGAGCTATTTGGGCTCTTGATTTTGCAATCCTTCTAATCAGTGGAACAGATGGGGTGCAGGCTCACACAAAGACACTGTTTTCTTTACTTGAAAAGAATAATGTTCCAACAGTCATCTTTATTAACAAGGCAGATATGACTGGGTTTAACCAGGAATTTGTCATAAATGATTTAAAGGAAAAGCTTTCAAGAGCATGTCATTTGCTTTCAAATCAAGAGGATATCGCCATGGAGGATGAAGCTGCCATGGAAGAATATCTGGATAAGGATTGCCTTTCTAATTATCGTATATACGATATGGTTCTAAACAGAAAGCTGTTTCCTGTTATTACAGGCTCGGCTTTAAAAAATGAAAATGTAGATGAGCTGCTTTCATTTATGAAGGGCATCAGTGAGCACCACAGCAATGAAAACAGCGCACTTAAAAATGCTGATTTTGGCGCAAAGGTGTACAAAATTGAAAGCTTAGGAAGAGATTCACGTCTTACCTTTACAAAGCTTACAGCAGGTTCTATGAAGGTAAAGGGCCTTCTTCCAAATGGTGAGAAAATCGACCAGATTAGAATATATTCTGGTAATAAATTTACTCAGGTGGACGAGGCAAAAGCCGGTGATGTAGTAGCCTTTGTTGGACCTAAGAATACATTTGCAGGTGAAGGATTTGGTGTGGTAGAAAACAGACCAGAGCTTACCATTACACCTGTACTTAAATATAAGCTGGAATTTTTGGATGATACCATCCCGAGGTTAGCATTCCCAAAGCTAATGGCATTTAACGATGAGGATGCATCCTTAAATGTAAAATGGAATGAAAGCTTAGAAGAGATTACCTTTAATCTGATGGGAGAGGTACAGACAGAAATCCTGCTTAACAGAATCGAAACCGAGCTTGGAATAAAGGCGAAGTTTACAGAGGCAGGAGTTTTATATAAAGAGACTATTAAAGAGCCAGTAGAGGGAGTAGGACATTTTGAACCACTTCGTCATTACGCAGAAGCACATATTCTTATGGAACCACTTCCTACTGGTAGCGGAATAGAAGTTGAAAGCAATGTTTCAACAGATGATTTGGCACTTAACTGGCAAAGACTTATCACGACCCATATCCTTGAAAGGGAACATGTAGGTACAGCCATTGGAGCACCAATAACTGATGTGAAATTTACTATTGTTGGCGGTAGAGCCCATATTAAACATACTGAAGGTGGGGATTTTAGAGAGGCCACATATCGAGCTATAAGACAAGGTTTAATGGAGGCTGGCACTGAAATTCTAGAGCCATATTTTGATTTTGAAATTACACTTCCTTCTAATCAGATAGGCAGGGTTATGACTGATATAGAAAACATGGGTGGAAGCTTTGAGGTGCCAGAGGATTTAGGAACTGAATCTAAAATCACTGGTGTTGCTCCAGCTGTAGGAATCAGAAATTATCAGGCTACCCTTGTAACCTTTACAAAGGGAATGGGACAGCTCTCTTTAAGTCACGCACACTATGATATTTGCAAGAACCCTCAGGATGTAATAGATACTGTGGGCTATAATCCAGAGGCAGATATTGATAATCCAGCAGATTCAGTTTTTTGCTCACATGGTGCAGGGATTATAGTGCCTTGGGATCAGGTAAAGGAAAAGTGTCACGTGCCATGCTTGGAAAACAAGGTAGATGAAGAAATAGATGATACTCCTATTAACATGAAAAGAATGAACCACGGAGTAGACGAGTGGCTAGACCCAGATGAAATCGATAATATTCTAAGACAGGCTACCCACAGTAATCATGGTAAGAATCCCCAAAAGGGGTGGCACTATGGTGAATCTTCCAGACCAAAAAGAGTGGATTCAGATTATGTTTACAAAGCTCCAAAGGAGATAAAGGCAAAGGAAAAATATCTGCTTGTTGATGGGTACAATCTTATATATGCCTGGCCAGAGCTTAAGGCAGTTCTGGATGTTAATTTGGATGGTGCCAGAGGTAAGCTTTTAGATATCCTTAGTAACTACAAAGCCATGACTGACTATCAGGTTATTGCTGTTTTTGATGCCTACAAGGTGAAGGGACATGAGATTTCAGCATCAGATTATTTAAACATACATCAGGTTTTTACAGCTGAAGCTCAGACTGCGGACGCATATATAGAACGTTTTACTCATGAGCATGGGAAAAAATATGATATCACCGTTGTGACCTCTGATGGTTTAGAGCAAATTATCATAAGAGGTGCAGGTGCAAAATTGATATCATCCAGAGAATTTATAGAAGAGGTGGAAAGACGAGCAAAAGCATTAAGAGATGAATATGATATAAAGTGAATTGAAATGAATAAATATTTTGATGATTTAACAATATATCCACAATTATCATTTATAATGCCTCTATAAGTGGGTATTGACTAAAAAATATTATATCTTATCTGAAAAATTAAAATACAACTAACGGAGAATGACTATGGGGAAATATCAATTTGGAGAAATAGAAAGAGCTACACTTGAAAAACTAAATATACCTATGGCTATATATCAGTTTGTAAACAAGAGGGTTGTTACGCTGCTTGTTACTGATGGAATGTGCAATATCATGGGGATGAAGCGTGAGGATGTAGTTACATTACTAGACAATGATATGTATAGAGATACACATCCTGATGATAAGGCCAGAGTAGCAGATGCAGCACTAAAATTTGCCTCAGGTGGTGAGACTTTCGATTGTGTATATAGAACCATTGCACATTCTATTGGAGACTATATCATACTACATTCTCATGGAGAGCATTTTTTTACTGAGGATGGCACTATGCTTTCTTGCACTGTGTACATGGTGGAGGGAACTGGTGATGATTTCGAAAATCCTTTGACAGAGAAGCTGGCATCTAATTTCAAGGAGATGATGTCAAAGGAAAGCCTGATTAGGGATAATTTTTACGATACACTAACAGGCCTTCCTAATATGTCATATTTTCTGCAGCTGGCTGATGCTGGAAAGGAAGCTTTGTACAAAGCTGGTCGTACCCCTGGAATTGTATTTTTTGATTTGACTGGAATGAAATACTTCAATGAAAAATATGGTCTTCGTGAAGGTGATAATTTACTGGTTTCCTTCGGTATGATTTTAAAGAAGTATTTTCCAAATGAAAATTGTGGACGTATGGGGCAGGATCATTTTGCTGTATTTACAGAAATGGAAGGTGTAGAAGAAATTCTCCACGAAATATTTGAGGATATAAAATTTGCCAATGAGGGGAAAACTCTGCCAGTTCATGTAGGTATATATTCCATGGCATTTGAGGATGTCACAGCATCCAGTGCCTGTGATAGAGCTAAAATAGTAAGTGATAAGGAAAAAGGTGCTTATGTATCTAAATTCTCTTATTATGATGAAAATACACATGCGGCTGCTACCCATTTTGAGTATGTTATTAATAATTTTGAAAAGGCAATGGAAGAAGGGTGGATTAGGCCTTATTATCAGCAAATGGTGAGAAGTGTAAACGGACTGGTTTGTGATGAGGAGGCTTTGGCGCGTTGGATTGACCCTGTAAGAGGACTTATTCCCCCTGACCATTTTATATATGTATTAGAAGATTCAAAACTGATTCATAAGTTGGATTTGTTCATATTAGACTGTGTTTTAAAGGATTTAGAGGAGGTACAAAGCAAGGGCTTTCAAATTGTACCAGTGTCTATCAATCTGTCCAAATATGATTTCGAGCTGTGTGATATAGTAGAAGAAATAACAAAGCGCGTTACAGCTTCTAGTATTCCTCCTGAAATGATAACTATCGAGATTACAGAAAGTGTCTCAAGCTTGGATGGAGATTTTGTTATAGCGCAAATCAAACGTTTTCATGATGCTGGCTTCCAGGTTTGGATGGATGATTTTGGCAGTGGATATTCATCCCTCAATATGCTCCAGAAGTTCGATTTTGATTTGATAAAATTTGACATGAAATTCATGCGAGAATTTAATATGTCAAAAAAGAATCATATCATTCTCAGAGAATTGATACAAATGGCTACAAAATTAGGTATTGATACTGTTGTAGAAGGCGTTGAGACCATTGAACAGGTGAAGTTTTTGCGTGAAGTGGGCTGCAGCAAAATGCAGGGCTACTTCTTTGCCAGACCTATCCCTTTGGAGGAGTGGTATGCCATTTATGGGGCAAAAGTAGGAAATAAGATAGAAGATTTAGAGGAAAATGATTATTATTCCGCAGTTGGCAAAACTAATCTGGTGGAACCTCTTGTAAATAAAGAATATAACTGGCAGGCAGATGAATTCTTTGGTCAGATTCCTACTGGTGTGCTGGAATACCGAAAAGACAATATTTATGTAATGCGATACAATAGAACATTTGCTGATTTTCTGCTAAAGGTGGGCTACATTGATGAAATAGACTTAGGCAATGAGCTGATTAGACAAAAGAGAATGCCATCCCAATCCTTCATAAATGTTCTTGAAAATTGTAAGGAAATTGACAAGTGGGAAATTATCGAAGATGTTGATGAGCCAGGTTTAAGGTTAAATCTTTTTATAAAGAAGATTGCGAAAAATCCTATCTCGGAATATGAGGCATTTGAGATTGTAATTGTGTCGATATCGAGCAAGGATTGAAAAA
>CAMNPQ010000128.1 GCA_946548305.1 uncultured Pseudobutyrivibrio sp. | reverse complement strand
AAAAAGCATGGGAACTCATGCTGGAGCGAGACGTTGTCACCCTTCCTGTAGTTGCAAAGACAGGTAAGCTGGAAGGCGTTATTGTAAATGGTGATATTGCGTACTCTTACATGGATGTCTATGACAATAGCATTCTTTCCAGGGCGCGCACTCAATACTCAAATATTATCAGCACTTTAAATGGCACACTTATAACAGGTAATCCCCACGCCTATTTTATAAAAGGCTCGGTAGTGATTGCTGCAAGTAATCGGGAGGTTTTATTAGACCATATTTCCCAGGACGACCTTGTTATAGTGGGTAATATGAAGGAACGACAGAGAATCTGTATAGAAGCTGGATGCAGCTGCATGGTGGTGTGCAATGCCACTTCAGTTGATGCTGAAATCAGCCAGCTGGCAGAGGATAAACAGGTTGTTCTTATTACTACCGAATATGACACATTCACAGTGGCTAGACTGATTCATCAGTCCATGCCAATCAGATATTTTATGAAAAAAGAAAATATCGTCAGCTTCGAGCTGGATGATTATGTGGATGATGTAAGAGATGTGATGAAATCCGTAAGGCATCGAGATTTCCCAATCTTGGATGAAAATCGTCACTATATAGGAATGGTTTCCAGACGACTTCTTTTGAATATGCAAAAGAAGAAGGTGATATTGGTGGATCACAATGAAAAATCACAGGCTGTGGATGGAATAGACCAGGCAGATGTGTTAGAGATTATCGACCACCACAGATTAGGTTCCCTTGAAACCGTTTCTCCAATATATTTTAGGAATCAACCTCTTGGTTCTACTGCAACAATAGTTACATTGATGTTTAAGGAAAGACAGGTTGAGATTCCAAAGGAAATTGCAGGAGTTTTGTGTTCTGCAATTCTATCAGACACACTGATGTTTAGGTCACCGACATGTACACCTACTGATGAAGCTCTTGCAAGGGAGCTTGCAGAGATTGCAGGGGTGGATGTGATAGAGCTGGCAACCTCTATGTTTGAGGCAGGCAGTGATTTCAAGGATCGCACAGCTGAACAGATTTTTCATCAGGACTACAAGGTATTCACAAGTGGTGATACTAAATTTGGGGTGGCTCAGGTTAGTTCGGTTTCAAAGAGCCAATTAAATTCAATAAAAAAAGATTTAAAGATTTATATGAATACTGTGCTTAACTCATCGGATTTAAATGCCGTTTATGTTATGCTCACAGATATTCTGAACGAATCAACAGAGCTTCTATTCGTTGGCGGGGAGGCTGACAAAATAATTGCCGATGCATTTAGAATGCCTGTTGCTGTAGACAGCTACGTTTTAGATGGGGTTGTTTCACGTAAGAAACAGCTAATACCACCTATCATGGAGTCTCTACAGGAATAAGCACTTCAAAAAAATTGTAAAGGCAGATTTTGTTATGATCATCAACGGATTCAATATTGCGGCAGAAAGAGTAAATTTACTTATAGCACTTACCATGCTTTATATGACAGTGGCCACCAAACCCAGGCGGACCACTGGTCTTTCTGTTGTATTCTACGGTCAGGTTTTATCAGTAATAAATATCATTCTTCATATGGCATGTATTTGGTTTATTGATTTTTCTACAGCCACAGGGGGCTTTATTTTTAGAATTACAGTATTACTATTTTATGCCACATATCTGGGAATATTGGTGCTATTATTCACCTATATCCATTTACTCAGTTTAAAGCAAAGGGAAAATTTAGACACGTTAAATCTAGCTGTAATCGCTTTTTCTGCGGTATACATTATTGTGGTTTTATGTATATTCCTCACAGATAGCTATATTACAGTTGTGGATGACCAGTACAGGTTCACCAGCCTGTTCTACATAAATATCGCGTTTGCCTTGGCAGATGTGGTGCTTGTGATATGTTCTGCGGTGGCAAACAGAAAGGGGATCCCTAGAGTATTGATAAAGCTTCTGTATATGTTTGTTCCATTTGAGACAATTGTTCTAATCATTCAATTGATTCAACCCCAGTTTGTGATTTTAAGTGTCACTTATGTGGTTCCATTCATGCTTTGCTATATCATTTTCCACAGCAACATTTATGATGAAATCACAGGCTGTCAGAATAAGCAGGCATTTGAATCCCATATAGCATTATCCAAAAAGGCAAAGGCTAAAAATTCCTATGTGTATATCATGTTTCCCAGATTTAGAAATGCGGATAGTGTGGAGCTATTGGAAACAGCCAAAAAACGTATATCCACCAAAATAAGAATGCTTGAGCAAATCAATTCTGATGCCAGAGTGTACGAGATGAATGTGTATACCTATGCCATAATATTGCCTGAAGAAAGCGATGAAGATGTAAATAAGACCATCGTGACTATTAAAAAAATGCTGGATGAGGCTATGGAGGAATGGGAATACTCCAATAGACCAGAATATAAAATGGTCGTTATAGGTGGTCAGATAAGAATAGAGGATGCTATGCAGTTAGATGTGTTCAGCAACTTCCTGTTTGAAAAATCCAAGGTGGATTACGTAAATTACTACGAGGGTACGGCAGAAGATTTTGAAATCTGCATAGAACAAAAAGAGATTGAGCACATTATCATAGACATCAGAAACAAAGGAAACCTAAACGACCCAAGGGTTATCGCTTACGTACAGCCTATATATGATGTCATTCACGACAAATACAGCAATGCAGAGGCTTTAATGAGACTGGATGTAAATGGAAAAGTGATTTCCCCTGACATATTCATTCCATTGGCGGAAAGAGTGGGCTGCATACATACTCTCACTAGAATCATTTTAAACAAAGTCTGTTATGCCATATATGAAATGCAGGACTATTACAATTTTGAGGCTGTATCTGTAAATGTATCACTCACTGAATTTATGGATTATTGTCTCCATGATGAGCTGATTGAAATAATCAAAAGAAATGGTATACCTTGTAGCAAGATTCGTCTGGAAATGACTGAGACTATGACAAGTGACGAAATCGAAGCCATAAATCACAACATGGAAGAGTTTAATAATGCCGGGGTACATTTTTATCTGGATGATTTCGGAACAGGATATTCTAACCTGGAGCGTATAGTAAGCCTGCCTTTCAAGACCATCAAATTTGATAAAAGTCTGCTTTACAAATCAATGGACGACCCAATATTGCTACAGCTGATTCAAAACATGGTGGATGTATTTAAAAGCCACGGACTCATTGTTTTGGTAGAGGGGGTGGAAAACCAAACCCAGGCAAAGCTTTCTAAAAAAATCGGCTTTGAATATATTCAAGGCTACAACTACGCTGCCCCTGTCCCTATAGCAAAGCTCCCTGAGTTTTTTGAGGCTAAAAGGAATGAAATGAAAGGATGTTTTTATCAAAATAAAAGGGGAAAAGTCATGGACAGAGTATGACTTTCATTATATAATTCTAATATCAATAAAAATTCATTAGCCGATTCGGCTTTTAATTTCCATAACATTTGTTTTTTGAAGGAGAGTTAGATGAGAGAAAAATATGAAAGCTTATCAGTTACAATTTTGCGCGACCTTGCAAAGGCTAGGGGAATAAAAGGCGCATCTGCGATGAAAAAAGCTGATCTTGTGGAGGCTATGCTTGCCCAAGATGAAATAGATAAACAGAACCAGCCAGCTGAGCCTGAGGTAAAGCCAGAAAAGGCTGAGAAGCCTGAAAAGACAGAGAAGGCAGAGAAATCTGAGAAAGTGATGAAGGCTGAAAAAGCTGAAAGGCCTGATAGAACAGAAAAGCCTGAGAGGATGAAGAGACCAGAAAAAATAGAAAAGGCTGAAAAGACTGAGAAAGCTGAAATACCAGCAGATATTCCTATGGATAACCTGATGCAGGCCAGCGGTATTTTAGAGGTCATGGGAGATGGCTTTGGTTTTATCCGCTGCGATAATTATATGCCTGGCACTGAGGATGTTTATGTTTCACAGTCTCAGATTAAAAAATTTAATCTGAAAACAGGGGATATTATTGTTGGAAAGAAGCGTTTTAACAATCCATCAGATAAATTTGCTGCGTTAATGATTATAGATACTATCAATGGCTACACTCCGGATGCAGCTACAAAGCGTCCTAATTTTGAGGATTTGACACCTATTTTCCCAAATGAACGTATCAGATTAGAACGCCAGCGTTCTTCTGTTGCAATGCGCATTGTGGATTTGGTCAGCCCTATTGGTAAGGGACAGCGTGGTATGATTGTTTCACAGCCAAAGGCAGGTAAAACTACACTGCTCAAGGAAGTGGCTACATCTGTAAACTATTCTCATCCGGATATGCATCTTATTATTTTGCTTATTGATGAGCGTCCTGAGGAAGTTACAGATATGAAGGACACCATGCGAAACAGCAAAAATGTGGAGGTTATTTATTCTACATTTGATGAAAGCCCAGAACACCACAAGCGTGTTTCTGAGATGGTTATTGAGAGGGCTAAAAGACTGGTTGAGCATGGCAGAGACGTAATGATTTTATTGGATTCTATTACACGTTTAGCCAGAGCATACAACCTGACAGTGCAGCCATCTGGTCGTACTCTTTCAGGTGGTCTTGATCCAGCTGCACTTCATATGCCAAAGAAATTTTTTGGTGCAGCCAGAAATATGAGAGAGGGCGGATCTCTTACCATTCTTGCCACAGCCCTTGTGGATACTGGTTCAAAAATGGATGATGTTGTTTTCGAGGAATTCAAGGGAACAGGTAACATGGAGCTTATATTGGATAGAAAGCTTTCTGAAAAAAGAATTTTCCCTGCAATCGACATTACAGGCTCTGGTACTCGTCGAGAGGATCTTCTATTGTCCAGAAAAGAACTTGACGCAATGGAAATCATGCGTAAAGCCATCAATGGTGCCAGAAAAGAGGATGCGGTAGAAACCATACTAAATATGTTTGCCCATACTAAAAACAATGATGAATATATTGATATGGTTATCAGAAAAAGAGTAATTTAAAGATAATAGAGTCAAAAGTGAGGGATATCATGGCAGAACCTAATTTTATTTACAAGATTACTATACTAGAATTATTAAAACGCAGTGGATTCCCCCTTAGCAATAGTCAGGTTACAGATTTTTTTTTGGAGGGTAATCTGACTGACTATTTCACAGCTCAGCAGGCTATAAATGATGATGTAGATGCTGGGCTTGTTGTTTCTAAAAAGGATCACAACAATACAACTTATGCCATTACAGATGAGGGGATAAAAACCCTGGAATTATTCAAGGAGAAAATAACTCCAGCACTATCCAAGGACATAAATAAATATTTAAAAATCAACTCTATTGCTATGAAGGAGGAAAATAGCTATAAGGCTACTTTTTTCAAGGCTGATAGAGGGGGCTATGTGGTACAGCTAAGGATTACAGAAAATGATGTGCCCACCATGGATTTAAGTTTTCATGTGGGGACGAAGGAACAGGCTGAGACACTTTGTAATAACTGGAAGGTAAAAAGTGACGAGGTATACGAGTCCATTATGGACATACTAATGGGGTGAGGTATGGATTATATTCTTTTTGTTTTAGTTTTCTTATTAGCAGTTCTTGTAATATTCTTTATTATTATTTTCCATAGAATGAATAAGCTGTCGAAATCTTTGAAAAAACAGATGGAGGCAGCTAATGCAGCAAATAGAGCCAAGGGTGAATTCCTGGCAAATATGTCTCATGAAATCAGAACTCCTATAAACGCCATTCTTGGAATGGATGAAATGATAATAAGGGAGTGCAATGATGAGCAAATAGTAGAGTATGCCACCAATATCAAACAGGCTGGTAAATCTTTGCTTGCGCAGGTTAATAGCATTTTGGATTACTCAAAGCTGGAAGACGGGAAAATGGAAATCATTCCTGTGGAATATGATTTGGCAATGACAATCAATTCTTTTGTGACAGGTGCTTCTGCCAGAGCCAAGGCAAAGGGATTGCAATTTAATATAGATATAGACAACAATCTGCCTATGACACTTTTAGGTGATGATGTGAGACTCAGTCAGATAGTAATGAATCTGATAACAAATGGTATCAAATACACGGAAAAGGGCGAAGTTACTTTTTTCATGAAAGAGGTGGGACGCCAGGACAACAGTGTTGAAATAGAAATTGGGGTGAAGGATACAGGTATAGGCATACGCCCTGAAGATATGGAGAATCTATACATATCCTTTAGGAGAATTGATGAAGAGCGAAACAGAAATATCGAAGGAACAGGGCTTGGAATTCCTATTGTACAAAAGCTGCTGAAGCTAATGGGAAGCCAGCTGGATGTCTATAGCATTTATGAGGAAGGCTCCACATTTTCCTTTGTTATAAAACAGGGAATTATAAACAGTGAACCTGTTGGAGACTACAAAAAGAGAATAAAAAAGAATTATCGCAGAAGAAATAAATTCACATTCCCATCAATGCCTAGTGCAGAGATTTTGGTGGTAGATGATTATGAAATGAATCTTGTGGTGGCAAAGAATTTGATGAAGGTATATGATTTCATTCCTGATGTGGTGGAATCTGGAGTGGATGCAGTCACCATGGCAGCTGAAAAGGAATACGATATTATATTCATGGATCACATGATGCCTGGGATGGATGGCATAGAGACATTGGAAAAGCTTAAAGAAATGGGTGCGCTAGGGGACAAGACTGCAGTGGTTGCCCTGACAGCAAATGCAATTGCTGGTGCCAAGGAATACTACATTTCAAAAGGATTTAGTGATTATTTAACTAAGCCTATTGATGCTGAGGCTTTAGAAGACATGCTTCTTAAGTATGTACCTAACGATAAGATAGTTAAAAAGTCTATCAGTGATGTGAAACACAATAAAAGACTAGGGGTAAATGATGATGAGCGGCAGGCATTGATAAAGATATTTGTGTCATCAATTGATGAAAGTGCAAAAAAGCTGGATGAATTTCTTGAAGCTGCTGACATAAAAAATTACACTATAAAGGTACATGGTTTAAAAAGCACTGCCAGAATGATTGGAGAAATGTCCATCTCCAGGAAAGCGGAGGCACTGGAAAAGGCAGGCAATGATGGAGATTGGGATTATATAAAGGCTTATCACGGGGAATTGATAAAAGAATACCTAAGCATCAGAGATTCCTACGAGGGAAATTCCAAAGCAGAAAAAACACTTAGCCCTTCGGATTTAAAAGATGCATTGTATTCCATTATTGAGATGGCAAATGTTTGTGATTACACTTCCACAGAGATGGTGTTAAACACGTTAAATGAATATGACATGCCAGCTGATATAAATGCCCAAATTAAAAATCTTAGAGAACTATTAGAAAAACTGGATTATGAAGGCGTGTCAAAGGCAGCAAATGATATGCTTGAAGCTAAATAAGGGAGGGAGTTTATGGATTTTTTTGGTACTTCATTAGGTCCAAAACATAAGGTTGCTATAGTCAGCACAAAGGATAGCTTTTCAGTAATGGGAATCAAAAAAAAGCTTTCAGAAGCAGGCATAGAAGGGGTTTCCGTTAGACCTAGCGTATTTCAAATTGAAGAAGCGGTGGATGAAGAGGCTCCAATAATTTACTATTTGGATGACGAAATCTACACTCCGAGCGGTGAGGATTTTCTAAATCAATTGAAGCTGCTTTGTCTGGAGCAGGAACGCTTGGTAATATTAGTTGGTGAAGCAGCTGAGTATGAATATGCAGTTGAAATTATACCAAAGTCCGCTATCGTGGAGTGGTTTGCACGACCAGTGGACATGGACGCTCTGCTGGAAAAGGTGCAAAGTGCATTAAATGGAGAAATTGCCCCAGCCAGGCAGCATCATATTTTAATTGTGGATGATGATGTAACATACATGCGAATGATTCATGAATGGATGAAATCCATATATCATGTGACAATGTTTGACTCAGGCAGTAAAGCCATTCACTGGCTAATGGATAATACAGGAATAGATTTAATTTTGCTGGACTATGAAATGCCATCAATGGATGGACCTACTGTTTTTCGTATGCTAAA
>CAMNPQ010000127.1 GCA_946548305.1 uncultured Pseudobutyrivibrio sp. | reverse complement strand
GCTCCGATAGCTCAGTTGGTAGAGCACCTCACTCGTAATGAGGGGGTCGTCAGTTCGAGTCTGATTCGGAGCTCTTTTTATATAAAATTTTAAGGAGGATAATGCGTTGGAATTTATTCAATTCGACCATGTTTCAAAAAGCTACGGAAAGCAGCTGGTTCTTGATGAGCTAGACCTTTATGTAAAGGAAAATTCATTTGTTACTTTGCTGGGTCCTTCAGGCTGTGGAAAAACCACTACTCTTCGTCTACTAGGAGGCTTTGAAAAGCCAGACTCTGGAAAGATTTTCCTTAATGGAAATGACATCACAGCACTCCCGGCAAACCTAAGACCTATTAACACAGTCTTCCAAAAATATGCTCTGTTTCCTCATATGACTATAGAGGAAAATATAGCATTCGGTTTAAAGATTCAAAAGAAATCTAAAGACTATATTTCAGACAAAATCAAGTATGCACTTAAGCTTGTAAATCTTGACGGCTTTGAGAAACGTTCAATTGATTCTTTGTCAGGTGGTCAGCAGCAGCGTATAGCTATAGCCCGCGCTATTGTAAATGAACCAAAGGTGCTGCTTTTGGATGAACCACTTGGAGCTCTTGATTTAAAGCTCAGACAAAACATGCAGTATGAGCTTATGAAAATCAAACAGGAGCTTGGCATTACTTTCATCTATGTAACCCATGACCAGGAAGAAGCCCTCACCATGTCAGACACAATCGTTGTTATGAACCAGGGCTATATCCAGCAAATCGGTACTCCAGAAGATATATACAACGAACCGGAAAATGCCTTCGTTGCAGATTTCATTGGCGAAAGCAATATCATCGAAGGTATCATGATAAAGGATGAGCTTGTATCCTTTTTAGGTGTTCAAGTCCCATGTGTTGATAAAGGCTTTGGTACAATGAAGCCTGTTGACGTGGTGATAAGACCCGAGGATGTGGAGCTTGATGCTCCTGGAAAAGGCTTTATGGACGGTGTCATTACCGATTGTCTTTTCAAGGGTGTTCACTACGAGCTTGATGTTCAGTGTGGAGAATATGAATGGTTGGTTCACACCACAAAATACTTTGAAATCGGACAGCATGTATCATTAAATGTAATACCATTCAATATCCAGATTATGAACAAGCCTGAATCTGAGGATGAGGAGGTATTAAAAGAGGATGACTAATAAGCTACGCACCAGCTTCCTGGCAATGCCTTATGCCATTTGGATACTTATATGCACCATCCTTCCTCTTTTTTATATCCTTGGTTATGCCATATCCAATGGGGATGGAAGCTTTACAATTTCAAATCTCACCGCAATAGCAGATCCAGTTCATCTAAAGTCACTTGGTCTGTCTATTCAAACTGCCTTTATTACCACAGTCATCTGCCTAATAATGGCATATCCTGTAGCTTTGATATTGCATAATTTAAAAATTACCAATAAAGGCTTTATAGTATTTTTATTTATCCTGCCAATGTGGATGAATTTTATGCTGAGAATACTTGCCTGGCAAAATATATTGTCAAACAATGGTATTTTAAACAGCATTCTTTCAGCTATAGGCTTACCTACTATACACATTCTGTATACAAAGGGTGCTGTAATACTTGGTATGGTCTACGATTTTTTGCCATATATGATTTTGCCAATCTACAACTCCCTTTCAAAGATAAATGACGATATTATTGAAGCTGCCGCAGACTTAGGTGCAGGTTGGCTAAATACATTTATTAAAATCACACTTCCACTTTCTAAGGATGGAATTATATCTGGAATAATCATGGTTTTTGTACCTGCATTGTCTTCCTTTGTAGTTTCAAATCTCTTGGGTGGAGGAAAGGTTCTGTTGATTGGAAATGTTATAGAACAGGAATTTACTCTTGCAAGAAACTGGAATTTAGGTTCTGGTCTTTCAATCATTCTGATGCTTTTTGTACTGCTTTCAATGAGCATTATGAACCGTGTAGATAATTCAGAAAATGGAGGTATGCTTATATGAAAAAAGTCAAAAAAAGTGCCTCTTTTCTGTATTTAGGAATAATATTTTTGTTTCTTTATGCACCTATTTTTGTATTGATTGTTCTATCATTTAATAACTCCATGTC
This sequence comes from uncultured Pseudobutyrivibrio sp., assembly GCA_946548305.1. GTDB lineage: Bacteria > Bacillota > Clostridia > Lachnospirales > Lachnospiraceae > Pseudobutyrivibrio. The sequence continues at coordinate 5,939 of CAMNPQ010000127.1, read as the reverse complement.
CCGCACTGTTTGGGGTGGATTTACACTACAATGGTATTTCAATCTGCCAACAAATGACACTATTATGGATGCCCTTTGGACCACCCTTCGCATCACCTTGTCATCAAGCATTTTAGCTACCATACTTGGGACTTCAGCTGCTATTGGAATAAACAGAATGAAAAAAAATCATGCAGCCATTATGCTGGGGGCTACAAACATCCCACTTTTAAATGCTGATATTGTTACTGGTATTTCACTAATGCTGTTATTTACCAGATTTACCTCCTTAGGAGAGTTTTCAGTTGTGCTTGCCCATATAGCATTTTCTGTTCCCTATGTAATATTCAATGTTTTGCCAAAGCTTCAGTCCATGTCTGAATCCTGCTTTGAAGCTGCTATGGATTTAGGGGCAACACCTGCATATGCATTTTATAAGGTAATCTGGCCTGAAATAATACCTGGAGTGCTTTCAGGCTTTCTCATGGCTTTTACCATGTCCCTGGATGATTTTACAATCACATATTTTACAAAAGGAGCTGGTGTTAATACCATGTCTACCATGCTTTACACAGAGCTCAGAAAGGGTATCCAGCCAGAGCTATATGCTCTTTCCACTCTTCTGTTTCTATTAGCATTTCTTATGCTGATAGCTACCAACCTAAAGAGCTTTAATAAAAAGGAGGCAATGCGAGTATGAAGAAAAAATTTATAAGTTTCTTAAGTCTGCTATGCCTCACTTTTACCAGCTGTTTCTCCTTTACTGGCTGTAAATCTGATGCATCTAGCTCAGACACTTTAGTAGTTTTAAATTATGGTAAATACATTGAAGCCGATGTATTAAAAAGATTTCAAGAGGAAACAGGCATTACTGTAAAATATGAGGAATACGAATCTGTTGAAGATATGTATGCCAAATACAAAGCAGGTTCTATTAATTATGATGTAATTTGTACCTCAGACTATATGATAGAAACCCTGGGCAAAGAAGGGGAGCTTATCCCTATAGATTACAGTTCTCTTAAATACTATAAAAATATAGACCCTGCTATTATTGAGGCTTCATCCTCATTTGACCCAACGCACAAATATACTATTCCATATTTTTACGGTACAGTCGGCATCCTATACAATACCAAAATGGTCGATGAAAAAACTGTCAGCTCATGGAATAGCCTTTGGGACTCTGACTACTCTAACCAGATTGTTATGATTAATTCCCAAAGAGATGCTTTTATGGTTCCTTTAAAGCTTCTTGGCTATGATATAAATACCACAGATAAAGCTGAATTAGATGAAGCCTTTAATATGCTGTGTGATGAGAAAAAATATGTGTATGCATATTTAATGGATGAAACCTATGAGTGTATGGTGTCCGAAGATGCAGCAATGGCTGTATGCTATTCCGGTGAGGCTGCAATGGGTATGGAATACAATGAGGATCTTGCCTATGTCGTTCCTGAGGAAGGGGGTAATCTTTGGATTGATTCCTGGTTTGTTCCCCGCACCTGTAAGCATTATGATGCTGCAATGAAATGGATTGATTTCATGTGCGAGGAGGAGGCTGCCACTGCTAATTTTGAGTATGTATGGTATGCCACCCCAAACCTGACTGTAGCTGCCAATGAAGACGAAGAAACATTAGCAGATGAAACTGTGTTTCCTTCCAAAGAAACATTAGAGCGTTGTGATATTTACAGTGCCTATGATAATGAGACCTTGGATTACACCACTACATTATGGAAAAAATTAAAAGCATACTAAGCAATACTTAACACATTGCTTTCCTTGGAATAATAATAAAGACTGTCAGATAAGATTTCACCTTCTGGTACTTCTGTTTCATTGACCTGTGCTATCAATTCTTTGAGACTTAATGTATCTATCTGGCAGTCTTTTATTGCCTTTAGTACAATAACCTCATGAATTGAGCAGGGAATAATGTAAAGGTCAGATTTAAATTTAGCTGACAGGGCTTTTAACATATCCTTGTAAAGTATTACAGCAGCTCCATATACACTTCCTTTGTTGGTAGCCACATAAATAGGCAAATTGTTATCTTCTGTTCCAACAAAATCTATCGCAGAGTCATCATCTAAATATTCTGCAATGGTAGAAAGTATTCCTTGAATCTTTAATCCCATAAGCTTTGGTGTGTTCTCACTGGCTGCCTCCATAAGGTCGGCTACCCCTATATTCCAATTGTCTATATCTTCTTTCTGAATCAAAACAGCCTTCTTATTAGGCCCCTCTGCTGTCTCAGGAATAACATAATAAAAAGTAATGGCTAAATCAAGATAAGTCACATGGGGAACATTCTCTAAAAAATCTGCATTCCTCTCCTTGTTAATTATCTTGTAAACCACATAATCCTTCACTGTATTAAATTGTAATTTTGCCATAATTATTTGGGCATAAAAAATTGGGAAAAAAACGAAATCCGCATGTTGCCATGCGGATAATAATATACCAAGTATTACATAAAAAATCAAGATTGATTTTTATATTGTTTTGCTAACTCTAGCATCTCTTTTGCATTTGTGAGTACTGCATCAGTAATAGCACTGCCTCCAAGCATTCTTGCCAGCTCATCAACGGTCTCATTATCATAAAGCTTTTTGATACCAGAAATGGTATGACCGTTCTCCACACTTTTTTCAATCAAAAAGTGAGTGTCTGCCATGGCTGCTATCTGAGGTAAATGCGTGATACAAATAACCTGATGATTGTTTGCCACTGTAGATAGCTTTTCAGAAACTGCCTGGGCTGTGCGTCCAGAAATACCTGCGTCTATCTCATCAAAAATCAGTGTGTCTATTCCACCCCTAGAAGCCAGCACAGTCTTTATGGCAAGCATTATTCTGCTCATTTCACCACCTGAAGCAATATCCTTTAGTGGCCTAAGTGGCTCACCTGGATTCGTACAGATTAAAAATTCTCCATCATCTATACCATCAGCTGTGAAATGATCTAGTTTTTGAAGACTCATATCAAATTCAGAATTCAAAAAGTTCAAGTCTCTCATAGCTTCCTTCATCTTTGCAGAAAGCTCTTTTGCCTTTTTCTTCCTGATATCTGACAGTTTATTACATAATTTAGAAAGCTCCTCTGTAGCCGCATCTACCTTTTTCTTTAAATCGGCTATATATTCATCAAAAGATTCGAATTTGGCTTTCTTATCCTGGCGAATCTTAAGCTCTTCTAAAATAGCCTCTATGGTAGGTCCATATTTATCCTTCAGTCTGTTTATCTCGTTAAGTCTAATTTCCACCTGGTTAAATCTTTCAGCATCAAATGAAGCATCCGCCATATAGCTTGAAAGTTCTCGGCTGAAATCAGAAATTATACTGTCAGCATCATTAAGCATGCTAAGGAATTCACTTGCTTTTTCATCAATTCCTTCGATATATCGTATATCCGATATTGCAGAACTAATAGCATCAGATGCGCCTCCATCCTTTGCTATCGCCTCATGAGCCCTGCCAAAATACTCCATGGTTCTGCTAAAGTTTGAAAGACGTTTATACTCCTCCTCAAGCTGCTCATCTTCACCTGGTTTTAAAGCAGCTGCTTCGATTTCATTTATTTCGTGATCCAGTAAAACTATCTCCCTCTCCTTGGAAATATCGCTTTTTTTAGCTTCCTCCAGTTCCTGCACAAGTGCCTTATATTCCTTATAGCAGCCTGCAATCTGACTTTTTAAATCCCCTATATCAGCCTTGGCAAACTCATCCAAAAGCTCCATATGACGTTTGGTATTCAGTAAAGACTGGTGCTCCTTTTGACCGTAGATGTCCAAAAGCAGTGTACCCACTTCCTTTAGCTTGGCAGCTGGAACCTGCTCCCCATTTATCTTTCCCACACTTCTGGTTTCAGTGATACGTCTAGACATGATAACCTCATCATCATAAGGCTCCACACCCATCTGTCTCAGAGCTTCTTTTGTGGCATCATCATCCACTAAATATACTGCCTCTACAAAAGCCTCTCCTTCAGAATCCCTCAAAAAATCCTTTGAGGCTTTATCTCCAAGGCTTAGATGCAGTGCTCCTAAAATAATAGATTTTCCCGCACCGGTTTCTCCAGACAAAATATTCAGTCCCTTGGAAAAAATAATTTCTTCCTCATCAATTAAGGCTAAATTTTTAACGTGCAAACTTGCTAGCATTTAATACTCCTTTTCTACGTCCACACTTCATTAGTAAATAAATTCTGTAAGATAAAAATTGCACCTATTTTTCTATTAGCTTTTTTAATTTCCCCATTAAAGCTACTGTGTCATCTATGCTTCTAACTGCGCACATGATTGTATCATCACCTGCAATAGAACCCACAATCTCTGGAAAATTCATGTGATCTAAAGCAGCAGCTACAGCCATAGCCATGCCAGAAACAGTTTTGACAACTAATATATTCTGCGCATTATCCATAGAAACAAATCCATCTAGAAAAATGCGGATATATTTTTCATTCATATCATCCTCAGTGGTTTTGTACGCAACATACCTGAGTTTTCCTGCGGCGTCTGCCACCTTAGTAAGCTTCATCTCTCGAATATCTCTAGAAACAGTAGCTTGTGTGGCATTAAACCCGGCTTCCTCTAAACGAGCGGTAAGCTCCTCCTGAGTGCCTATTTCATTTTTGACAATCAATTCTAATATTTTTGCCTGCCTTGCAACCTTCATAATAATTTATATCTCCTGCATTCTTGCTCTAATTCTTTCTAAGAAATTTACATTTTCAAGCATGACCATATGAGATGTTGTGGTAGAGCGATATATTTTTAAAACCTCACCTTTTTTCAAGACCTGTCTCAATGTACCATCATAGATAATATTGGCCATTGGTTCATCTTCCTCATGTCTGGCTTCCACTATCACTTCCACTACATCATTTGAAGACAATATAATACTTCTGGAATTAAGTGTATGTGGATTTATAGGGGTTAAAACTATACAATCAGCATGAGGGCTCACAATTGGTCCATTAGCAGACAGATTGTATGCTGTAGAACCTGTTGGGGTGGAAACAATAAGACCATCACAATTATGGGAATACAGCTGAATACCATTTACCCTAACTGTGAGATTGAGGACATATAGTCCTGCAGCATCAGAGGTAACAACTATGTCATTTAGTGCTCTGAAATTGTCCCCGTAATCATCTTCCTTATCACCTTCAAGCATCATTCTCTCGTCAATTTTATAATTATCGCTAAGTAATTGATCCAGACAATGCTCCACGTTATCCACTGTCATATCACAGAGATAGCCTAAATGACCGCAATTCAAGCCTACGATAGGCACTTTCTTATTGGTAACATTCTGTGCCACTCTAACTACAGTGCCATCACCACCTACAGTGATAATACATTCTATGTTGTCATCAACTGAAAATTCTGTCTCTGTGGTATCTGAGCATGTGTCTAAATCCAATATGCACATTCCCCCATGGGCAGAAATATAATCTCTGATTATATTTATATATTTCTCGTGTAAATCGCTAAATGACCTTGCAATAATTAAAAAGTTTTTCATTATTTGTCTAAGCTGTCATGTGCCATTTTTACCACCGATGACACATCAATTGCTTCCCCCTGTTTTTCCTTTGTTGCAATATGAATTAAGTATTCGATGTTCCCCTCAGGTCCCTTTATAGGAGAATATTCCAAATGAAGGACTGTAAAACCTATCTCCGTGACAAAACTGACAATATTGTTAATAACCTCTTCATGCACCGCCGGGTCTCTCACAACACCTTTTTTGCCTACCTTTTCCCTGCCAGCCTCAAATTGCGGCTTTATCAGGCAAACCATCTCTGCGTCATCCTTAAGCAATGCTTTTGCTGGTCCTAAAACCTTTGTCAGGCTTATAAAAGAAACATCGACTGATGCAAAATCCAATTGTTCACCAATATCCTCTAAAGTCACATAGCGAATATTAGTTTTTTCCATACATACA
>CAMNPQ010000126.1 GCA_946548305.1 uncultured Pseudobutyrivibrio sp. | reverse complement strand
ATCTGTCACACGTTCAATTACCTCTTCTATAGGCATTATGTTTGGCAAGGCTTCTTCATTTGCCATGGCTGCTCCTCCTTTTTATCTATCCTTCCCATAAACATAGGTAGCAAAATAAATCACACTTGCTATTATAACAATCATTGGACCTGTGGCCATATCTGTAAAATAAGATACGAATAGACCTGCTACGCCTGAGAATATACTAAATATAATAGAAAGATATGTGTATTCTCTAAAATTTTCCGAGATATTACGACTGCTGGCTGCTGGAAGTATGAGCAAAGCATTAATAAGAAGTATTCCTACCCATTTGATGGAAAGCATTACAAGCAGAGCTATAAGTACCGCAAATGCATCCTCCATCACCCTGACAGAAATGCTTCGGCTCTTTGCAAGTGTTGCATGAATACTAATAGCAGTAAGTCTGTTGATGCTAAAGCACCAAAAAATCAAAATGACAGCAAATAACACAATCAATTGAATTATCTCTGCCATAGTGATTGACAAAATATCTCCTACTAAAATGGCAGAATAATTTGCAAAGCTGCCTCCTCTTGAAAGTATAGCAAGACCAAGTGCTGTGGCGCAGCTGGCAAATACAGAAATAAGAGTATCAGATGAGCTAAGACCTTTTCTGCTGATATAGTTAAGTAGCAGCGCAAAACAAATTCCAAAAATTATCATTGAAATTGTGGTATTGGCTATGCCCATAATAACTCCTGCTGCAATGCCTGTAAGAGCGGAATGACCTAATGCATCGCTAAAATATGCCATCCTCTTTTGAACAATCATAGTGCCAACCATTCCAAACAATGGGGAAATAAGAAGTATGGCTATAGTAGCCCGAACCATGAAGGCATATGAAAACATTTCACTAAACATTTGCATCCACCTCCACTTCTCCCGTTGCGCCATTGCCAAATACCAATTTAAAAGCATCTGATTCAAACACCTGCTTTGGCTTGCCAGCAGCTGTGACTGTCTTATCTATAAGGATTACATTGTCAGCATATTTATATACATAATCCAGGTCGTGACTGACTAAAATAATAGCCAGGTCATGGGTCTCTTTTAGATACTGCATCTTTTCATAAAAAGCATCCATACCATTTTTATCAATACCAGAAACTGGCTCATCCAACAAAAGCAGATTTGGCATGTCATGCACTGCCATAGCTAGAAGCACACGCTGTAGCTGTCCACCTGAAAGAGTCCCTACTGGCTGGTCTATAAGACCGCCTACATCAAATTCATCCAATGCTTCCCGCACGTGGTCATGCTCCTTTTTTGTACGCACCAAAATAGGAAGCTTGCCTGTAAAGCTTTGAAACATATCATACACTGAAAGTGGTGTGGTTCTGTCGATATTAACAGTCTGTGGCACATAGCCAATCTTCAGTCCCTGCATATTATTATTCATTTTATTTTTAAACTGAATCTCACCTGTATAAGGGACTTCCCCAAGAATTGCTCTGACTAAGGTGGATTTTCCAGCACCATTTCTTCCAATAATAGCTGACATTTGACCACAGTGAACATGCAGATTTATATTATTTAGCACCTGCTGGTCACCAAAGGCAACTCCTAAATTTATGAACTTTATACAGTGGAATCCACATGGAATAATTTTTTTCATTATATGCCTTTACTCTTTCTAATAAGCCTAGTCCGCTCTGTTACGTACACAAGCCTGATTATTTCTTCATTCAGCTAAAACGCTTCATTCAGAGATGCCAGAACTCATATAAAACAAAAATCTTTGCACTGCAAGTTAACAAATTACAATGCACTGCGAATTAATGCATAGTTCTTATTTAACACTGTAATATAATCTAGTCCACTATAATCTCCATGTACAAGTGTCTCCAGATATACCACCTTGGCATCTGTTTGCTCTGTGATGAGTTCGCCCATAGCATGTCCGTAATCATATTCAGCTAAAACTATTCTCACATTGTTATCATTGATGGATTCAATAAATTCACTGACTTCACCTGCGCTCACCTGACGCTCTTCGTCCAAATCCATAGTAGCCACCACATCAAGCCCTAATGACTGGGCTGTGTAGGCAAAAGCTTCATGAAGTACAGCTACATTTTCACCAGCAAGCAACTCATCCAAGCCCTGGTTGTCAAGCTGAGAGTCCATCACATCAATAAATGCATCAGCATTTGCTGTAAAACTTGCTGCATTATTAGAATCCAATGCTCCTAAACCATCAGCTATAGCCTTAACCTGCCCTGCGTATATTTCTTCGCTCATCCAAATATGGCTGTTTGTGCCAGTATCATGGTGATGTTCTTCTGATTCAACACCGTGACTATGGTTCTCTTCTTCCTCTTCTTCATCTTCTATGATGACAGGATATGTGTGTTCCACTGCTTCAAATGTATCTATAATGGCAAGATTAGGGTAGGCTTCCATCACATCCTCTAAATAGCCTTCCATACCACCGCCATTTACCACTAACACATCTGCAGAAGACAGATTTTTCATATCCTCTGTTGTGAGTGTGTAATCATGCAGACAGCCTGTAGTGGGCTGAGACAGATTTTGCACTGTGACTCCTTCCACCTGCCCTACCACGTTTACAGTAGCAAGATATACTGGATTACAGCTCGTCATAACCAAATAGCCATCATCACTAGTTCCCTTTTTATTTAATTTTACATAAAAAAATGTGCTGCAAAGCAGGACCACACTTATGGATACAAGCATACACAGCACAAATAAAAATTTATTTTTTTTCATTAATCAAGGTCCTCAACATCTGTAAGACTAGCTTCATTTTCAATTACCTGGTCTAAAAAATCCTGTATTGTATCCAAACCCTGTTTGGTCTGGGATGAAAACGGGACGATAATAGTGTCTTTATCGGCTCCTAATCCTTCTCTGAGAATCTTTATCTGTTTATCCAGCTGACTTCTTTTGATTTTGTCAGCTTTGGTAGCAATGACTATTGGGTCGTAACCAACATATGCCATCCATTCAAACATCTGCTTATCATTAGCTGATGGAGCATGTCTGATGTCCACAAGAAGAAAGACCGCTCTAATCTGCTCAGATGTGTTCAAATAAGTTTCAATCATCTTGCCCCATTTTTCCCGTTCTTTTTCTGAGGCTTTTGCAAAACCGTATCCAGGCAAATCCACCACGTAAATCTCGTCATTGATATTGTAGAAATTTATGGTCTGTGTTTTGCCAGGCTGGGCTGAAACTCTAGCCAGAGCTTTACGGTTCATAACAGCATTTATAAGTGATGACTTACCTACATTTGACTTACCTGCAAATGCCACCTCTGGAAGGTCGTTTTTAGGAAGTGTAGATGTAGGTCCGCACACTGTTTCAAGATTGCATGATCTGATTACCATTATGCACTCTTTTCCTTTTTGTCTTCGATTGAAACCACATTGCCTTCATCATCCTTGTTTATAAGGAGAAGGTTATCATCAACCATTTCCTTGGTAACAGTGATTTCTGTGATGCTCTCGTCAGATGGAACATGATACATGTAGTCCATCATAACACTTTCAACTATGGCACGAAGTCCACGAGCACCAGTCTTTCTCTCAATAGATTTCTTTGCTATTTCACGAAGTGCTTCTTCCTCGAATCTGAGCTTTACACCATCCATCTTGAAAAGTGCTTCGTACTGCTTTGTGAGAGAATTTTTAGGCTCTCTTAAGATACGAATCATATCGTCCTCTGTAAGCTCCTTAAGAGACACATTGATTGGAACACGTCCGATAAACTCAGGAATAAGACCATATTTTATGAAATCCTGAGGAAGAACCTGTGTAAGTAATTCATCTACATTTCTGTTGTTCTTGTCTTTTACGTCTGCACCAAATCCAATGGCACTCACATCTGTACGCTGTGAAATGATTTTTTCCAAGCCTTCGAAAGCACCGCCACAGATAAACAGGATATTTTTAGTATCAATAGCGATAGTCTCCTGCTGAGGATGCTTTCTTCCACCCTGAGGTGGAACATTGGCAACAGTACCTTCGATAATTTTTAAAAGTGCCTGTTGCACACCTTCACCTGAAACGTCTCTTGTGATGGAAACATTTTCAGATTTTTTGGTAATCTTATCAATTTCATCGATATAAACAATACCGATTTCTGCTTTTTTAATATCAAATTCGGCAGCCTGGATAAGCTTTAGAAGAATATTTTCTACATCCTCACCTACATAGCCAGCCTCTGTCAGAGTGGTGGCATCTGCTATTGCAAATGGCACTCCAAGAATTCTGGCTAAAGTCTGGGCAAGCAAAGTCTTTCCTGAACCAGTTGGACCAAGCATCAGCACATTACTCTTTTGCAGCTCCACATCTATCTCATCAGGGTTTGCCATAATACGTTTGTAGTGATTGTAGACTGCAACAGAAAGCACCTTTTTAGCCTCATCCTGACCTATTACATACTGGTCGAGGAATGCCTTCATATCCTCTGGCTTCAACAGATTTATCTCTATTGAGTCCTGAGCCTCAGCCTGTTCAAAATCCTCTAACTCTTCTACTATGATTTCCTGACAAATATCAACACATTCATCACAGATAAATGCTCCATTTGGACCTGCTATTAATTTCCGAACCTGGTTTTGTGTCTTTCCACAGAAAGAACAACGAACTCTATCTTCGTTTCTCGCCATAACTACCTCAAACCTTCATTAATTCTTCTTTGCAATAATCTCATCAATAAGACCGTAATCAAGAGCTTCTTTTGCATCAAGCCAATGGTCACGCTCTGTATCAGCGCACACCTGCTCATAAGACTTTCCAGTGTTTTCAGCAAGCATACGATTTAATTTTTCTTTTGTCTTTAAAATATTCTTAGCTGCAATTTCGATTTCTGTGGCCTGTCCCTTTGCTCCGCCAAGTGGCTGGTGAATCATAACCTCAGCATTAGGAAGTGCAAATCTTTTGCCCTTTTGTCCACCTGCAAGTAAAAATGCACCCATCGATGCAGCCATACCGATGCAGATTGTAGAAACATCACATTTGATGTACTGCATAGTATCATAAATAGCCATACCAGCTGTAACGCTACCGCCTGGGCTATTGATGTATAGATGGATGTCCTTGCTAGGATCTTCTGACTCCAGGAAAAGAAGCTGTGCAACTGTAAGTGATGCTGTAACTTCATTTACCTCCTCACCCAAGAATACGATACGATCCTTTAATAATCGTGAATAAATATCATAAGAACGCTCACCACGAGAATTCTGCTCAATGACATAAGGAATTGTTGCCATTTATTTTGTCCTCCTGTAATAGTAACTTTTAATAGAGACTAAGCCCGAGCATAAGCCCAGGCTATTAGTTGACCTCGATATTTATTATATATAAATAGTGTCTTAATGTCTTTGATTTTACAAAAAGTTAATAATTTGTTTACAACTTTTACTCATCTTCAGACTCTGCGCTGTCAGAATTTCCTTCCTCAGCATCAGCTTTCTTTGTAGTCTTTTTCTTTGCTGTCTCCTTAACATTGTCCATTACAAGCTCAACAGCCTTCTCAATGGCAATATCCTTCTTCATAGACTCTTTCTCGTTTTCACCAACAAGATTCTTGAGCTGCTCAAGTTCCATGCCATACTGCTTTGACATTTCTTCAAGCTTTGCATCTACCTCAGCATCACTAGCTTCGATATTTTCAGCCTTTGCAATTGCTTCAAGTACAAGTGAAGACTGTGTACGAGAAAGTGCATCTGGACGAACCTGATTACGGAATGCATCCATTGTCATGCCTGTGAACTGCATATACTGCTGAAGTGAAAGACCCTGCTGTGCCATGTTGTTAGCGAAATCATTTATCATGTTCTCTACCTGATAATCAAGCATAGCGTCTGGGATTTCCATCTCTGAATCCTCAACGATTTTTGCAATTGCTTCGTCTTCCTGCGCACGACGGCCTTCTGTCTTCTTATTGTTCTCAAGACGTTCCTTAACAGAAGCCTTGTAATCTTCTACTGTTTCAAACTCTGTATGATCTGATACATATTCCTCATCAAGCTTTGGAACATCCTTACCCTTTACTTCGTGGATGTGGCACTTGAATACTGCAGCCTTTCCAGCTAAATCCTTTGCCTGATAATCCTCTGGGAATGTAACTTCAACTTCAACATCCTCACCAGCCTTGTGACCAACAAGCTGATCCTCAAAGCCTGGAATGAATGAACCTGAGCCAAGCTCAAGGTCGTAGTTCTCACCCTTGCCGCCTTCGAATGCTTCTCCATCAACAAAACCTTCGAAATCGATAACTGTTGTATCACCCTTTGCAGCCTTGCCTGTCTTTGTAACAAGACGAGCATTTCTCTCAAGCTCTGCCTTGATTGTGTTATTAACTTCTGTAGCTGTAACCTTTGTGTCTACCTTTGTTACAGATACACCCTTGTATTTGCCAAGCTTAACTTCTGGCTTTACAGCTACTTCTGCTGTATAGATGAATTCCTTGCCCTTTTCAAGCTGAGTAATGTCAATCTTTGGCTGAGATACGATATCAAGACCTGACTCATCATAAGCCTTTGGGTATGTATCCTGCATTATAATATTAGCAGCGTCCTCATAGAAAATCTCTGCACCATACATTTTTTCAACCATGTGCTGAGGAACTTTACCCTTTCTAAAGCCAGGAATAGAAATGCTATTCTTCTGCTTGTTATATGCCTTTGTAATAGCTTTGTCTAACTCAGCAGCATCAACTGTAACTGTGAGCTTAGCCATGTTCTTCTCAAGATTTTCTACCTGTACGTTCATTTACTAATAATCCTCCTCTAACATATATATCAGGTAATGGGTAAACCCTATTAATTGCGTGAAAATATCACAGACTTATGAATTATATCAGAACTACTGCTCATTTTCAATAGCTGTAATCATATCTATTCTTTGTTGGTGTCTACCGCCACCTTCAAATTCTGCTTCCAAAAACGCCTTGACAATATCCTTTGCCAATTCCGGACCTACTATTCTGGCTCCAAAAGCAATCATATTTGCATTATTATGCTGTCTTATGAGACGTGCAGTGGTAGCTTCTGAGCATACTCCACATCTGATGCCCTTGACTTTGTTGGCTGCCAGAGAAATGCCCACACCAGTACCGCAAATCAGCACACCTAAATCCACTTCATTACCAGCTACCATAAGTGCAGCTTTTTTGCCATATTCGGGATAGTGACAGCTTTTAGCCTCATCAGTGCCTATATTTACCACCTCATGCCCCAGGCTTTCAATGTACGCTATAATCTCTTTTTTCAGTTCTACACCTGCATGATCATTTGCTATTACAATCTTCATTTTCCTCTCTCCTTTATTTTAATGGAACTTTATTTATGTTCTTTCCATATAATTTATAAATCTGATATCCAGCCAAAATAATAGCCTCCAAAAACCTCTTTAAAATGATTTGGATTTCTTCATGCCATTTTTTAACTGGTTTAACCATGACAGAGCGGATACCTGCTCTATTGGCTCCCCATATATCGGTAAGAATCTGATCACCTACAAAAATGGTGTTGGTGACATCAGTACCCATTTGTGCCATCGCCTTTTCATAGCCAGCCTTTCCTGGTTTTTTGGCCTTATATATATAGGTGCAATACTCTACCGCTTCCTTAAATTTTTTAACTCTAGGCTCTTTATTATTGGATAAAAGCAACGCCTTAAAGCCAATATCATTTAATTCCTTAAACAACGCCTTTGCTCTGTCATCAGCTGGGGCATTGTGTGGCACAAGGGTGTTGTCCACATCAAAAATAACCCCTCTATAGCCTTCCTCATAAAGTTTTCGAAAGTCAATATTATATGTACTTTCGATATAGTCCCTTGGGTATAAATTTCTTTTGCTCATAGGGTCGATTTTAACATAAAAAAAAGAGCACATCAATTGATGCGCTCCAATATTAGCTAATTATAATGAAAAGTTCTCAGAACCTCTAATCTGTGATTCTGAAACAGCTGCACTTTGTTTGTTTTGAACAAAGTATTGATATCTTTGAAGTACTGAATCCTTCTTCATATCACTAACTGCCTTTTCTA
>CAMNPQ010000125.1 GCA_946548305.1 uncultured Pseudobutyrivibrio sp. | reverse complement strand
AAGAGAAAGGCTGCACATTCTTATATGAGGATTACTACTGCAATGGACAAGCCGATTCCACCACAATAAACCAGATGGTTACAGAGCTGATAAATGATGAGGTGGATGTGCTGGTGCCAATCGCTACACCTACAGCAATGATTTGTCAGGCTGCTACAGAGGACAATCAAATCCCTGTTGTGTTTGCAGCTGTTTCTGACCCGGAGGGGGCAGGACTTGTGGAGTCAAATGATGCACCAGGAGCTAATGTGACAGGTACATCTGATGCATTAAATACCGACGCTGTATTTGATTTGATTTTTGCACAGAATAGAGATTTAAATAAAGTGGGTCTTTTGTATGACAAGAGTCAGGATGCATCGGCAGCTCCTATCGAGGCAGCTAAAAAATATTTAGATGCAACTGGTGTAGAGTATGTAGAAAAGACAGGCACCACAAATGATGAGGTAATGCTTGCGGCAGATGCTCTTGTTGCAGAAGAAGTAGACGCCGTGTTCACACCTACAGACAACACTATCATGACAGCAGAGCTTGCAATCTATGAAAAATTTATAGATGCAGGTATTCCACATTACTGCGGTGCTGATTCATTTGCCTTAAATGGTGCGTATTTAGGCTATGGTGTAAACTATGCTACATTAGGTGTTGAGACAGCTAATATGGTGGCTGAGATTTTAGTAGATGGTAAAGATCCTGCTACTTTAGCTGTTAAGACTTTAGATAATGGTACAGCTACAGTAAACACAGAAACAGCAGCTGCCTTAGACTTAGACTACGAAAAGCTTCGTGATATGTGCGACGGTTTTGTAGAGGTGCAGACTGCGGAGGAATTTGAGTAATGTCTTCAATTTTTACTATTTCGATTTTTCAAAGTGCATTGGAACTAGGGTGTATATACGCCCTAGTTGCATTAGCACTTTTTATTTCTTTTACAATTCTTAATATTGCAGACCTTACCACAGACGGCTGCTTCACATTAGGCTGTGCCGTGGGAGCTATGGTGACACTGGCAGGGCATCCATTTTTAGCACTGTTTGCTGCAATGCTCTCAGGAGCTTTGGCAGGCTTTGTCACGGCTTTTTTGCAAACCAGACTTGGTGTGGAATCTATCCTTGCGGGTATTATCGTAAATACGGGATTGTACACCATTAATATTGCGGTAATGGGATTTTCATCTATAGCAAATCTGTTTGGCTGTGACACAGTTTTTTCCCTAGGAAAAGACACCATAGGAAAGTCCTTCATTGGGGACTGGTACAAGGTGGTAATTGTAGCATTGATAGTTGCTTTAGTTGCCGCTATCTTGCATTGGTTTTTAGGCACTACCCTTGGAATGTCCATCCGTGCCACAGGTGATAATGCAGAGATGGTAAAATCATCCTCTATAAATCCTACATTTACAATTACAGTGGGGCTTTGCCTGGCAAACTCATTGACAGGTCTTTCAGGCTCGTTGATTGCCCAGTATCAGAAATCAGCAGATATCAATATAGGTACTGGAATGGTGACTATTGCCCTTGCTTCACTTATTATTGGACAGACCCTGATAGGAAATAAGGGAAGTATCCTAAGAAGAATTTTAGGCACTATTTTGGGTTCAGTACTCTACAGATTTATAGTTGCAGTAGCCCTGAGGCTTTCTGTGCCAGCAGAGGCACTAAAACTGGTTTCTGCTATTATAGTTGCAGTTGCCATAGCAACTCCATATGTGAGAAAAAAGCTTGCTCTTAAAAAACGAGAGTTTGCCAATTACAGAGGAAAAAACGTGGGAGGAGGTGCAGGCAATGCTTAGGATAGATAACATTTCAAAGACCTTCAATCCTGGCACTGTAAACGAAAAAGCAGCCCTGACCAATCTGTCTTTGGATTTGAAGGATGGAGATTTTGCCACTATTGTAGGCTCTAACGGAGCAGGTAAATCCACGCTGTTTAATGCAATAGCAGGCACATTTATAGTGGACGAAGGAAACATATATCTGGACGGTGAGGATATCACTTTTAAAAAGGAGCATAAAAGAAGCCGTGTGATAGGGCATCTGTTTCAGGATCCTTTAAAGGGAACAGCTCCTAATATGACAATCGAGGAAAACATGGCACTGGCTTACCTTAGGGCATCCCGTTCCTCTGAAAGGCTTTTTTCAAGGATTAGCTCCAAGGACAAGGCAAGATTCAGAGAACAATTATCACTCCTTGGCATGGGACTTGAGGATAGAATGAAACAGCCAGTAGGACTTTTATCAGGTGGTCAGCGTCAGGCACTCACCCTTTTAATGGCTACATTTGTGACACCAAAGCTGTTGCTTTTGGATGAGCATACAGCAGCCTTGGACCCAGCTACAGCTGAAAAGGTTCTAGACCTTACCAAATCCATTGTGAAAGAAAGGGGCATCACCTGTCTCATGGTTACTCACAATATGCACCAGGCATTGGAAGTGGGGAACAGAACTCTTATGATGAATGCTGGACGCATAGTTTTTGACACAGCAGGAGAGGAAAGGTCAAAACTTTCCGTGGCGGATTTATTAGAAAAATTCAAAATTGGTGCAGGGGAAGAATTAGATAACGATAGAGTGCTTTTAAGCTAAAATTTTGGATAAATCATCACTTTAAATCGCTAAAGTATTGATGTATTATATAATCAATATTTTTATGGAAGAGGACAATCAAAATGAAAAAAGTTGTTAAATTTGGAGGTAGTTCATTAGCTGATGCAGGTCAGTTTAAAAAGGTTGGGGACATCATCAGAGCAGACGAGAATAGAGTATTTGTTGTTCCATCTGCCCCAGGAAAGAGACACAGCAAAGATACAAAGGTAACAGATATGCTTATTGGCACCTATGAGGATGCCAAGGCAGGCAAGGATGTGACTGATAACCTGGCAGCTATCAAGGCGCGTTATGATGAAATAATCAAAGGATTGGATTTAAAAGGCTTCAGTCTTGATGAGGATTTTAAACAGATTGCAGAGGATATAAAGGCAGAATTATCTCTTGACTATTTAGCAAGCCGTGGAGAATATTTAAATGGTAAAATCATGGCAGAATACTTAGGCTATGATTTTATTGATGCAAAGGACGTTATTTTCTTCAATGAGGAAGGTCATCTGAATTCCTACAAGACAGAAAAGACAATGTCAAAGGCTTTGGCAGAGCATCCAAAGGCTGTTATCCCGGGATTTTATGGTTGTGGCAAGGATGGCAAGGTAAAGACATTTTCAAGAGGCGGCTCTGATGTGACAGGTTCTATCGTGGCAGGGGCAGCAAAGGTAGATGTTTATGAAAACTGGACAGATGTTTCAGGATTTTTGATTTGTGACCCTAGAATTGTAAAGAAGCCTGTTGCCATGCAGACTATCACATATAGAGAGCTGAGAGAGCTTTCATACATGGGCGCATCAGTACTCCACGAGGATGCTATTTTTCCTGTTCGTTCTGCTGGCATTCCTATTAATATTAAAAACACAAACAGCCCAGAGGATGATGGTACATGGATTGTTGAGAGCACAGCTCAGAAGAATGATTATGTTATCACAGGTATTGCTGGAAAGAAGGGCTTTTGTACAGTATTAATCACAAAATCACTTATGAATTCAGAAATAGGCTTTTGTCGAAAGGCTCTTTCTGCATTTGAAGACAATGGAATCAATATCGAGCACATGCCATCAGGCATTGACACAATGACTGTTGTAGTGCATGAGGATGAATTTATAAACAAGGAGCAGGCAGTTATTTCTGCTATCCACAGAAATTGCTCTCCAGATTCTATAGAGATTGAATCGGATTTAGCTCTTATTGCAGTTGTAGGTCGTGGTATGAAGAGCACTCGCGGTACTGCTGGACGTATATTTGCAGCCCTTAGCCATGCTCATGTAAACGTACGCATGATTGATCAGGGGTCTTCCGAGTTAAATATCATCATTGGAGTGGAAAACCAGGATTTCGAAGTGGCTGTAAAAGCTATTTACGATATCTTCGTAACTACAAAACTCTAATAAGTAAAAAAATAACCCTATGGGTCCAAGTTGAGCCTGTAGCAGACAAGCTATTATATTTCTAACACGAAGCATTTTAAGCTTTGTGTAGAAATATAATGTTTGTAAGCATAAAACAGACGGACTAGATGTCCCATAGGGTTTTATTTATATTCTGGTGTTATACTTTGAATACTTCCATCTTCGTTATAGTTTAATTCGCAATATTTAACACATCTACGGTGGTTGATACCTCCTGAGTATTCACTGTCGTGATAGAAAAGATACCATTTACCGTGATACTCTACAATAGAATGATGTGTTGTCCAGCCTATAACAGGTTCTAGCACTACTCCCTGATAAGTGAATGGACCCATTGGATTGTCCCCCACGGCATAAACTATTTTATGTGTGGTGCCAGTAGAGTAGGAGAAGTAGTATTTTCCATTGTATTTGTGCATCCAAGGATCTTCAAAGTAGCGTCTATCCTCATCTCCGCCAGTGAGAGGCTTGCCTGATTCATCCAGTATCACCAAATCCTGAGGAGCTGATTTAAATTCACTCATATCATCAAGCATTGGAGCAACCTTTGGGAATACAGCGGTTTCATCACCCTTTGGTTCTTTATTTTTAATATCAAAAACGCCATTTCGATACTTTTCCAGCTGTCCACCCCAAAGACCTCCAAAGTAAATGTAAACCTGTTCGTCATCATCAATAAATGAACATGGGTCTATGCTAAAGCTTCCTTTGATATAGTCGGCTCTAGGATTGAATGGACCCTCTGGTTTATCGCTTTCAGCTATACCTATTCTGAAATTCCCCTCCTTGTCTCTGGCAGGGAAGACTAGATAGTAGGTGTTGTTTTTGTAAACCACATCTGGAGCCC
Organism: uncultured Pseudobutyrivibrio sp.; assembly: GCA_946548305.1. Lineage (GTDB taxonomy): Bacteria > Bacillota > Clostridia > Lachnospirales > Lachnospiraceae > Pseudobutyrivibrio. Next base: position 3,207 of record CAMNPQ010000125.1, on the reverse strand, counting down.
ACAGCTGCTCTGATACCCAAGGCACCTGATCCTGGTGCAGGGCTTCGCCATGGTCTATAACCTCGTCGCTGGTATCATCCATAGATAGGATGTGATAATCACGCATCTGATATTCATCTCCGTTGTCATTGTCCTCGCCATTATGAGGAATGTCATGGGATGGATAAATGTAAATCCTATCGTTGAAAACGTGTGCTGAAGGATCTGCTGTAAATATATTTGTGATAAGTGGTGTGTTTTGTTTTTTCATAATATCTCCTTTAGCCTTTAACAGCACCAGCTGTCAAACCATCAACAATTTGATTTGAGAAGGCACAGTATACAACGATTGTTGGTACTATAGCAATGATGATTGCGGCAAACATCTGAGAATAGTTTGTGTTGTATGGTCCAACAAATTTTGAAAGTGAAACAGGAAGTGTTTTCTTCATATCGTCTGAAATGAATACCATTGCAAGAAGCAGCTCGTTCCAGTTTGCAATGAAGGTCATAAGTCCTGTTACGAAAAGTCCGGTCTTGCCTAAAGGCAGGCATACCTTAAAGAAGATTTCGAAAATAGTAGCTCCATCTATGCAGGCACTTTCAATCAATTCATTTGGCATACCTTCGAAAAAACCAACCATAATGAAGATTGTGACTGGAAGGGCAAAGGTTAAATATGGAAGGATTAATCCTATCAGACTATTTGTAAGACCTACCTTTGCAAAACGGGTAAACAGTGGAATCATTACGCAGTGAACAGGAATCATCATACCTATTAAGAAGTATACCAGTGAGGCATGAGATAGCTTCCAGCGCAATCTTGCGATAGCAAATGCTGCCATTGAACCGAACACCATGCTTAAAAGTAAGGTTACAATGCAGACGATAAATGAATTAAGTGTTGCTATACCCAGCTTTCCAGCAGTCCATGCGAAGGCGAAATTCTCAAATGTAGGAGCTTGTGGAAGAGCAAATGGGGCAGTAAATATTTCTTTGTTTGTTTTAAAGGATACGTTAAATACCCAAAGCAGTGGTGCCAGATAAAGCACAGCCATAAGCACCAGAAAAATATATATAATTATTTTTTGAATAGATATTTTTTTCATAGGTTTGACCTCTTATTACATTTCATAGTTTTCAGTTTTTACCACTTTATTTATAAAAGCAGTTACAAGTAAACAAAGGATTAATAAAAGTACACCGATGGCACTTGCATATCCGTATTTGAAGTATTTAAAGCCCTGCTGATAAAGGTGTGTGGCAAGTACTTCAGTTTTGTGGTTTGGACCACCCTCTGTCATGTTGAAAATCAAATCAAAAAACTTTAGTGAACCTATTGCATTTAGTGACATTGCGGTTGCAACCATAGGTCTGATAAGGGGGAGTGTAATGTAACGAAAGCTTTTGACCTTGTTGCATCCGTCAATGTAACTAGCCTCATAAAGAGCCTTGCTGATGCCTGAAATCTGAGCCATATATAGCATCATGGACTGACCTACGTATTGCCATAGGGCTACAAAAGCGATTACCCACATAGGAAGGATGATAGCTCCGCTTGTATCCATAAGCCACAGAGGTCCTTCGATTCCAAATTTTGCAAGCAACTGATTGATACCAAGCTTTGGACTGAATATGAACATCCACAAAAGTCCTAAAGCTGCTGATGAAAGTACGCAAGGCAGATAGATTATGTTTTTAAACAGGTTTCTGCCTTTATCTATATTTGTAAGAAGGGCAGCTAAAAACAGACCCATAATAAGCTGACTTACACAAGAAAATATCAAAAAGAATAGAGAATTTTTTAAAGCTATTGCCAGTGTTTTATCCCCTATAAGATTTTTATAGTTTTCCAGACCAATAAATTTTGGTGGTGTCAGAGCATTATAATCGCAAAATGAATAGTAAACAGACTGACAAATTGGAATAAATAATACGAAAGTAAATAGTAAAAATGCTGGTGCCATGAAAATAATGATGGCTTTTTTGTTTCTGAGTAATTTATCCATAACTTTTTTCCTTAAAAATAGTAATTGTTTCTTTTACAAAGGGGCACCAAAATGGTGCCCCCAAAATGAGGATTATGAAGAAGAATGTTTTTATCTGCAATTAGCCTCGTAGTATTCTTCCATGTCTTTTGCTGCATCAGCTGGTGTCATATCACCTAAGAAAACAGCAACCATTGTATCGTCGAAGTGAGCACCTGTCTCTGTTGTAGGCATTGACTCGTTGTAGAATCCGAATGTACCCTTTGCGTTCTCAAAGATGTCCATAACGTAAGCAAGCTGTGCGGGAGCCTTTGAAGCATCGTACTCAACCTTTGTTACAGGAATCTTTCCACCAACCTCTGCTGTGTACTTCTGAGCTGTGTCATCTGTAAAGTACTTCATGAAAGCTGCGCAAGCCTCTGGATTTTTAGTAGTAGAGCTCATGCAAAGAGAATCTGATTTAGCGATAAGTCTTTCACAACCTGGAAACTGGAATACACCACATTTAGATTCGAAATCTGGGTTTTCACCGTTGATCTGGCCGATTGCCCATGAACCCTGGATAAGGATAGCAGCTTCTTCGTTGTAGAAGTTTGCTGTAGCTACATCGTTTGTGTCACCAGCTGCTGTTGGCTGGAAGTATTTTGAAAGCTCAAGGAGCTTGTCAGCTGCTGCTTCAAGCTTTCCATCTTCCCAAGAAGCAGAACCATCTGCAAGCTTAGCAAGGTCAACGCCTTCTTCCTCGCAAAGGTAACCAGCTACCATTGATAAGCACCAAGCTGTACCAGCTGAAATTGTGATTGGTGTGTAACCAGCCTTCTGAAGCTTGTCGCAAGCTGTAAGCATTTCATCCCAGTTTGTAGGAACTTCAACGCCTGCATCTTCAAACATCTCTGTGTTGTAGAAGCAGCAAGCAGCAGCTGTGTTAAGAGGTACTGCGTAAATCTTTCCATCGTATGTCTGCTGTGTAAATACTGCGTCGCTTGTGAATGTATCTTTCCAACCATCCTGTGCAAGATAATCATCAAGTGGAGCAGCAACGCCTGGCTCTACATAATCTGTAAGGTTTGGACCAGGGCTGACAATAAATACATCAGGTGTATCGCCAGCAGCTACAAGAGCGTTTAACTTTGCGTAATACTCTTCAAGGTTTGTTGTAACTACATTTACGTGATACTGTCCTTCGTAATCTGCGTTGAATCTGTCGATAACATCTTTGTAACCAAGAGAGATAAGATCC
>CAMNPQ010000124.1 GCA_946548305.1 uncultured Pseudobutyrivibrio sp. | reverse complement strand
AACTTATGGAAAAGGTAAATGAGAACGTAGAGGTTGGAGAGGAGCCAGTTGTAAATAGCCGTTATACTATTGTTGCTGCAACAGCAAAGCGTGCTCGTCAGATTATTGACGGTGCAGAGCCACTGGTTAAGTATCACAAGGGACAGAAGCCTCTTTCTGTAGCTGTTGAGGAATTAAATGAAGGTGCTATTAAGATTATCAACGAGGATACAAATAACTAATTTATGAATGTTTTATTTGTTTCTTTAGGGTGCGATAAAAATCTTGTGGACTCTGAACACATGCTAGGAGATTTAATAGACAATGGATTTTCTATATGTGATGAGGAAGAGGACGCAGATATTATCGTAGTAAATACATGTTCCTTCATAGCTGATGCCATGGAGGAAAGTATTCAAAATATAATAGATTTAGGTACATATAAAGAATCTGGCAAACTAAAAGGACTGATTGTTACAGGCTGTCTGGCAGAGCGTTTTACAGAAGATATTCTAAAAGACCTGCCTGAGGTGGATGCCATTATAGGTACTAATTCCTACGACGAACTGGTAAAGGCTATAAATACAGTTCTTGAAAAAAATGGTGAAAAGCCAGTTTACAAGAAGCCTCTTACAGGGCTTCCAAGGGATGGCAGAAGAGTGCTCACCACAGGTGGGCATTATGCTTATTTAAAAATAGCTGAAGGCTGCAACAAAAGATGCACCTATTGTGCAATCCCTTATATTCGAGGCAATTATCGCTCTGTTCCTATGGAGAGATTGCTTGCAGAGGCTTCAAAATTAGCCTCAGAAGGGGTAAAGGAATTGATCCTTGTTGCCCAGGAAACAACAGTCTATGGTATAGATATTTACCAAAGAAAAGCCTTGCCTGAGCTTTTGCATAAGCTATGTGAAATAGACGGTATTGAATGGATTCGAATTCTATATGCATACCCGGAAGAAATCACGGAAGAGTTAATAGAATGCATGGCATCAGAACCTAAGATTTGCCATTACATTGATATGCCTATTCAGCATTGCAATGACGAAATTCTTAGGCTAATGGGCAGAAAGACAAATAAGGATGACATCATTCAAATTGCCAAAAAGCTTAGAAAGGCAATGCCTGATATTTCTCTTCGAACCACATTGATTTGCGGTTTTCCAGGGGAAACAGAAGAAATGCATTTAGAACTGTTACAGTTTATAAAGGACATGTCTTTTGATAGATTAGGAGCATTTGCATATTCTAGAGAAGATGGAACTGTTGCTGCCACCATGGAAAATCAAGTGGATGATGCACTTAAAGAACAGTGGCATGACCAGGTGATGCTTTGCCAAAAGGACATCAGTACCGCAAATAATGAAAAATATGTGGGACGTGTTCTAAAGGTATTTATCGAAGGTAAATTACCAGAGGATGGAGTTTTTATAGGTCGCACATATCGAGACACCCCATCTGTTGATGGCTTTATTTTTGTGAATAGCGATACTGAACTTATAAGTGGTCAGTTTGTAGATGTACTTGTTACAGGTTATGATGAATATGATTTAATAGGAGATGTAAAGTTATGAACTTGAAGGAAATGAATTTACCTAATAAACTTACACTGTTTAGAGTTGTACTTATTCCTTTTTTCGTATTTTTTTTGCTGATTAAACCGGAAAATCAGGCACTTCGTATCATTGCTGATTTGATTTTCATTGTGGCTTCTCTTACAGATATGCTAGATGGAAAAATTGCCAGAAAATACAATCTGGTTACAAATTTTGGCAAATTTATGGATCCTTTAGCTGACAAACTGCTTGTTTGTTCTGCTATGATATGCCTCATATCTACAGGACAGCTTTATTCATGGATAGTTATTATAATTGTTGCCAGAGAGTTTATTATTTCAGGCTTTAGACTTATTGCAGCTGAAAACGGAGTAGTTATAGCAGCAAATATTTTCGGCAAGCTTAAAACTGTTTCTCAGATGATTATGATTATCATTTTAGTTGCAAACCTTCCATTTGGATGGCTTCAGGTTTTAGGACAGATTTTCATCTGGGTTTCACTGATTCTTACAGTTTTATCACTTGTGATTTATATTTATCAGAATATGGATGTTCTAAAGGATCAGAAATAATATGACAAATGATATCACTGAGGTTGTAAAAGAACTGATTGATGGTTCATATACCGTAGCTACTGCAGAGTCCTGTACTGGTGGGATGATAGCCAGCACAATAGTGGATTATCCTGGTGCATCTGATTGCTTCAATGAAGGATATGTTACATATTCAAACGAAGCTAAAATGAAAAATCTTAATGTGAGTGAGGATACACTTATTAAATATGGTGCTGTTAGCGAAGAGACTGCCAGGGAAATGGCAATGGGAGTTAGAAATAAAGCTTCTGCCGATTTCGGTTTATCGTCCACTGGCATTGCCGGACCTGGTGGTGGCACAAAAGAAAAGCCAGTAGGTCTTGTATATATTGCCTGTGCTTATGGGGATAAATGCCTTGTGAGAAAGCTGCAATTAAAGGGAGACCGCACCAGTGTCAGAAGACAGACCACAGAAGAAGCACTATTATTACTTGAAAAATGTATTATTGACTTAGAGGGTGAAAATTGAGAGTTATTTCTGGAAGTAACAGAGGGATGAATTTAGTTGCCCCTGAGGGAATGGATACCCGTCCCACCACAGATAGAATAAAAGAAACTCTGTTTAACATGATTTCTTTTGACATATACGACTGCAGGTTTCTTGATTTATTTTCTGGCAGCGGGCAGATTGGTATTGAGGCTTTAAGCAGAGGAGCAAAAGAGGCTGTTTTTGTTGAAAAAGATAAAAAAGCCTACGAATGTATAGAAAAAAATCTTGAAAAGGCAAGACTTGTTGATAAGGCATCTGTTTTAAAGACAGATGTTAGTATGGCTTTAAACAGGCTTAATGGTCATGATACTTTTGACATAGTATTCATGGATCCGCCATACAATAAACAGATTGAAAAAAGCGTATTAGAGCAATTAGCGGGTTCTAGTATCATTTCAGAGGACACTATCATAATAGTGGAAGCCAGCCTTGAAACTGAATTTGACTATATTAGTTCAATAGGATACACCATCACAAAAGAAAAGGTATACAAAACCAATAAACATATATTTTTAAAGAAGGCGTAAAATGAAACGAGCTATTTATCCTGGAAGCTTTGATCCAATTACCTTTGGACATTTAGATATAATTACCAGGGCCAGTAAACTGTGCGATGAATTAATCGTAGGAGTGCTAAACAATAAGCAAAAAAATCCGTTGTTTTCCATCGATGAACGTGTTAGTATGATAAAGGAATTGACTGACAATTTAGAAAATGTTCGTGTAGAATGTTTCGAAGGCTTGCTGGTTGATTTTGCAAAAAAGAAAGATGCTCAGGTTATAATTAGAGGCTTGAGAGCTGTAACAGATTTTGAAAATGAAATTCAGCTGGCTCAATCCAACAAGGTTCAGTATCCTGAATTAGAGACACTATTTATGACTACATCTTTACGATATTCATATTTGAGTTCTACTGTTGCAAAAGAATTTGCGTATTATGGAGGAGATATCAGCCTATTTGTTCCACCTCAGGTTATACCTCTCATAGAATCCAAAATTAAAAACAAGGAGAGTTAAACACCATGGCTAGTACAAGTAAAATCGAAGATATCATTGATGAGATTGAAGCGTATATTGATGACTGCAAACCATCAGCATTTTCTACTAATAAAATAGTTGTAAATAAGGATGAATTGGAGTCATTATTACAGGAGCTTAGAACTAAAACACCTGTTGAAATCAGTAAATATCAAAGAATGATTGCCAATCGTGAGCAGATTCTTGCAGATGCCAGAGCAAAAGCAGATCAGATTGTAAGCAATGCTCAGGTGCAGACTAACGAATTGGTATCAGAGCATCAGATTATGCAACAGGCTTATGCCCAGGCAAATGAAGTTATTTTAATAGCTCAAAAAAATGCCCAGGAAAAAATAGATAGAGCTACAGAGGATGCTAATAATATCCGTATGGGTGCCATTGCATACACAGATGAGCTTTTGGCAAACATACAGACTATACTTTCAAATTCCATCGAAACCACTAGAGCAAGAGAAGAATCATTCCTTAATACTATGCAAGTATATCTTGACACAGTAAATGCCAACAGAGCATCTTTAGTTCCAGATTCATTGAATGATGGAGACAACGATCCTGCATCAAGCCTAGAGGCTACAGGCGAGGGTGCTGCTATGGTAGCTAGTACAAAGGATATGTCAAAGGCTGAGACAACTGCCACAAATGCATCAAGCAGCGAAGATGATGATGTTCCTGCACTTGACATACCAGAACAGTTTTTTAATAAGGAGTAATTGGATTTTCTAGATTTAATTATGCAGAAGTTTTTACCAGTTTGTAAAAAAGATATGGATGAACGTGGCATTACACAGCTAGACTTTGTTTATGTTTGTGGAGATGCATACGTAGATCATCCTTCATTTGGGGCGGCAATTATTTGCCGCCTTCTTGAGTTGCACGGATATTCTGTAGGAATTATACCTCAGCCTGATTGGAAAAATGATGCATCCATCAGTGTGTTAGGTGAACCACGTCTGGGATTTTTAGTTAGTGCTGGAAACATGGATTCCATGGTGAATCATTACAGTGTATCAAAGCATAGAAGAGACTTTGACAACTATTCTCCAGGGGGCAAAATCGGACTTAGACCAGATTATGCTACAGTTGTGTATTGTAATCTCATTAGACATACATATAAAAAGAAGCCTATCATAATTGGTGGAATAGAGGCATCACTGCGTCGACTGGCACATTATGACTACTGGTCAAATAAGGTGAGACGCTCTATTTTGCTGGATTCTGGAGCTGATTTAATATCCTACGGTATGGGAGAGCGTTCCATTATCGAAATAGCAGATTGTCTGGCATCTGGTATGGATGTGAAGGATATTACATATATTCCTGGAACAGTATTTAAGACAAGAGACGAGTATTTTATTGAAGATGGTCTAATTCTTCCTTCCTATGAGGAAATAAAGGCGGATAAAGCAACCTATGCAAAAAGCTTCTACCTGCAATACGTAAATACGGATGCTTTTACTGCAAAAAAGCTGGTTGAGACTTATGATGGAGCTATGTATGTAGTGCAAAATCCACCCCAGAAGCCTTTAACCAGACAAGAGATGGATGATGTATATGCAATTGAATATATGAGAACATATCATCCTATGTATGAAAGAGACGGAGGCATTCCCGCTATAAAAGAAGTCAAATTTTCTTTGATTAGCAATAGGGGATGCTTTGGAGGCTGCAATTTTTGTGCTTTGACTTTTCACCAGGGGAGAATTATTCAATCCAGAAGCCATGAGTCTATCATAAATGAGGCAAAACTTATTACTGAAGACCCAGAGTTCAAAGGCTACATACATGATGTGGGAGGACCAACAGCCAATTTTAGAAATCCATCCTGCAAAAAGCAGCTTACAAAGGGTGTGTGTACCCATAGGCAATGTCTTGTACCGGAAAAATGTCCTAATTTAGAGGTGGACCACAAAGACTATGTGTCACTTCTCACGAAGATTAGAAAGCTTCCAAGGGTCAAAAAGGTATTTGTGCGCTCTGGTGTCAGATTCGATTATGTTATGTATGACAAGGATGATACTTTCTTGAGGGATTTATGCAAGTACCATGTAAGCGGTCAGCTAAAGGTGGCTCCTGAGCACATTTCAAATAATGTGCTGGGATATTTAGGAAAGCCAAATATTTCTGTGTACAATTCTTTTTGCGAAAAGTACGAAAGAATTAATAAAGAACTGGGGCTAAAGCAATACCTGGTTCCTTATTTAATGAGCTCTCATCCAGGCAGCACATTGGATGATGCTATTGCATTGGCTGAGTATTTAAGAGACCATCATTTATCTCCAGAGCAGGTGCAGGATTTTTATCCTACTCCTAGCACCATTTCTACAACTATGTATTACACAGAAATTGATCCTAGGGATATGAAGCCTGTATATGTGTGCAAAAATCCCCATGAAAAGGCAATGCAACGTGCTTTGATTCAATACAAGAGACCAGAGAATTATGATTTGGTAAAAGAGGCTCTTATTAAAGCAGGGCGTGAGGATTTGATAGGTTTTGGATCAGAATGCTTGATTCCACCTAGAAAACTTAAAGGTAAAAAAAGTAAACCAAATGAAAGAACTAAAAATAAACGAAAGCGATAGCAATCAACGTTTTGATAAGTATTTAAAACGTATTCTGTGCGAAGCCAGCACCAGCTTTATATATAAAATGCTTCGAAAGAAAAATATCACATTGAATGACAAAAAGGCTGATGGCACTGAAAAACTAAATACTGGTGACATAGTAAAGATTTGGTTTTCCGATGAAACCTATGACAAAATGACAGGAGCAGGAGCATGTGATGAACTGTATAATTCCATAAGGGAAGTAGAAAACAACATCAACATTGTGTTTGAAGATGATGATATGATTATCATAAATAAGCCTGCTGGTATTAAGTCACAGAAGGATACCCCCTCTGATGTTTCAATAAACGAGATGGCTATATCTTACATGATTGCATCAGATGAGCTGACAGAAGAAAGCTTTAAGCGTTTTCATCCTAGTGTGTGCAACAGACTAGATAGAAATACATCTGGAATAGTGCTTTTTGCAAAAAATTTACATGCAGCTCAAAGTTTAGGTCTGGCTTTGAAGGAGCGCAGCTGTAAAAAGCTATATAGGGCTGTGGTACTTGGACGAGTTGACCATGATCAATATATAGAAGGCTTTTTAACCAAGGATGAATCTACCAACAAGGTTTTAATTACAAATACTGAGGTGAAGGATTCAAAGCCTATTAAAACCGCCTATACACCTATTTCTCATGTGGGGGAGGATTTTACTTTACTTGAGATTCATTTGATTACAGGACGCACCCATCAAATCAGGGCGCATTTAGCCTCAATTGGTCATCCTATTTTAGGGGATAATAAATACGGAAATACGATAATTAATAAAAAACATAGAGTGAGGGGACAGCTGTTGCATGCATATTCAATTGAATTTGCTGATGGCAGAAAATTTGTGTGCGACCCACCTAAGGAGTTTAATGGCTACATATAAATCAAGGGGACTTAGAGGTTCCACCTTTGAAGAATTTATTAATAAAACTAATGAGGTGTATGCCGAAAACGGCTTAGCCCTCATTCAAAAAATACCAACACCTATAACACCTATTGACATGGATAAAAATGGTCATATTACACTAGCGTATTTCGATCAAAAATCCACTGTAGATTACGTTGGGGCTATTCAAGGAATTCCAGTATGCTTTGATGCCAAGGAATGCAACAAAGACACCTTTCCCCTTCAAAACATACATGAGCATCAGGTAGCATTTATGGGTAATTGGGAGGCTCAGGATGGTCTGGCTTTTATACTGATTTTTTTCAGTGAAAGAGATGTATATTATTACCTTACCTACAAAAAGCTTAAGGAATTCTGGGATAGAATGGCAGAAGGCGGCAGGAAAAGCTTTAGGATAGAGGAGCTGGATAAGGAGTATTTCTTCACCACTAAGCCGAATTTACTTGTACCATATTTGGATATGATAAATATTGACCTTGGGTCTAGATAATGTGCCTTGAATCGTCTTGTTGACTTCAAGGCAATTATAATATATAATTACTTTAGTTCTTTATCACACTAAAGTGCGAGGTAAAAAAATGAAAAATCTTACATTACACACTCCAGAAGGAGTTAGAGACATTTATAATAGTGAATATGAGCAGCGTTTGGATGTGCTTTACAATCTAAGAAAATGCTTTAAGGATACGGGCTATATGCCTATATCTACCCCTACTTTCGAATATTTTGATACATTTTCAAAAGAAGTGGGGTCCTGCAAATCCAACGAGATGTTCAAATTTTTCGACAGAGATGGGAATACATTAGTTTTACGCCCTGATATTACACCATCTGTAGCCAGAGCAGCTGCCATGTATTTTTCTGATACAGATGAAGCTGTAAAGCTTTCCTACGAGGGCAATGTTTTCATCAATTATCACAGTCTTCAAGGTCGTTTAAAGGAAAGCACCCAGGCAGGCTGTGAATTTATCGGAGACAGTTCAGTGGATGCTGATGCCGAGATACTTACAATAGTGGTGAATGCCCTAAAGGCTATTGGACTTAATGAATTTGAGATAGGCGTTG
>CAMNPQ010000123.1 GCA_946548305.1 uncultured Pseudobutyrivibrio sp. | reverse complement strand
AGAAAGATATAAAACACATTTGGGAGAAGTTCTACAAAGCTGATAAAGCTAGAAGCCGTGAGTATGGTGGCAGTGGTATTGGACTATCTGTAGTCAAGGCTACAATGGAGCTTTTACACGAAAAATTCGGAGTAGAAAATCTGCCTGATGGTGTAGAGTTTTGGTGTGAACTATCCTTGGCAAAAGATACAAAATTCAACAAAAATTCATAGAATTTTCTGATTTTTTCTGTTGAACAATACACATATTAATGCTAACATACCATTAATGATTAGTTTATTTCACTAGGAGACAACATGAAAATTAAAAGATTTGTCCTTTTGATTACAATCATGTGTTTTTCTCTTAATGCTACAGCTTGTGGCGAGGCTTTATATGAGATGACTGATGAAGAAGAAGCTGTCATCACATTGTACGCCGCAAAAGCTGTTTCAAAATTTAATGAAAATCAGACTGTTGGCATTGCAAATGCCAGGGTTAAACCAGGAGAGTTAGACGACGAGGAAACCCAAGAGGAAACAGCACAACTAGAAGAGGAAAACCAAGAGCCTGAAATAGACCCCGAAACAGGAGAGCCTATCGTGGCTGATGATTCATTAAATCAAGAGGAAGAGGATACAACTTCAGATGCAGGCTATTCGTTTACAGATGCTATTGACGTTGCTGGTGTGGAATTTACCTGTGCTGAGTTTGATGTATCTACTGAGTTTAAAACAGATAATTACGTATTAACTCAGGTCTCTGGCAAACGCTATTTGATTCTTTCCATAGAAGCTGAGAACACATCAGGTGCTGATGTGGATTTTTCAGAATATACCGACAGAACCTATAGCCTGGCACTGAATGGTGGAGAAAAAACTAAATCACAATTTACTCCACTATCAAATGATTTATCAAATTTTGATGGTATACTGGCAGCTGGTGATACAAAATCATTTATTTTAGTATTTCTATTCAACAACTCGTCAGTAGAAAATATAACATCATTGGAGCTTTATGTTACCAGTGATGGAACAACAAGAGGGACAACCATATAAATCAGAATATGATTTAAATGAGAGGAGATTTGCATGGATACTAATATTTTATTGGAATCAGGCACTAATGAGCTTGAGGTACTTGAATTTAAGGTTGGCAACAATTTTTATGGAATTAACGTTGCCAAGATTAGGGAGATTTTGTTGTATCAACCAGTAACACCGTTGCCTAATGCGCATCCTTCAATTGAAGGAATTTTCATGCCGAGAGATATTATGATTTCTGTCATTTCTCTTCGTAAGTGTTTAAATATTACAGAAGAACCAAAAACTGACGGTTTATTCATCATTACAAACTTTAACAGCTTGAATACAGCCTTCCATGTAGATGAAGTCCTTGGAATTCATCGTGTATCATGGGAAGATATCATCAAGCCAGATGCTACTATCAGTTCTGATGAGTCAGGTGTTTCTACTGGCGTTATCAAGTTAGAGGATAGACTCGTAGTTATTCTTGATTTCGAGAAAATTGTTACTGATATCAACCCAGAGACTGGTCTTAAGGTTTCTGAGATGGATGAATACGAATCAAAGGATAGAAGTAAATCACCTATCATGCTGTGCGAGGATTCACCACTTCTTTCAAAGCTTATTGTCGAGTGCTTGAAGAAGGCAGGCTACACAAACCTCCTTGTAAACATGAACGGTCAAGAGGGCTGGGACAAGCTGGTTGAGCTTCATAAAGCTGGCACAGTTTTAGATGATGTACATCTTATCATCACTGATATTGAGATGCCATTGATGGATGGTCATAGACTTACAAAGCTTGTAAAAGAAAACGAAACTTTAAAGAACATACCTGTAATTATCTTCTCATCTCTTATTAATGATGAAATCAGAAGAAAGGGTGAAAGCCTTGGTGCAGATGCTCAGTTGACAAAGCCTGAAATTGGAAAGCTTATTTCAGTAGTTGATGAGCTTGTTGCTAAATACGAGGATGCTCGTAAAGGAAATTAAAAAATTAACTTATGGGGTATGCGAGGCATGCCCCATTATTTGATTAGGAGGGCAAAATGTCTCAGTCAGAAGACTACTTGGATGGACTACTTAATTCAATAAATAAGGCTAAGACTGATGCTATGCAGGTCCAGGAGGATGCACAAAAGAAACAGCAGGCAAGTGCAGTTAATCGTAAAACTATTGCACCTGAAGAAGATTTCTTTACTGCAACTGGAATAAATGTAGAAGATGTTCAGACTAAGACTTCATATCCTTACCTTAGGAAGGTGCTTTCTGAGGAGGATTTTTTGCGCAAATTTGAGGAAGAGCTAGACTCTGAGGATGTGGATTTATTCATCAGCAATTTTGAGCAGGAAATAGATGAAGAGGAAAGAATATTTGAGGAAACAGGAAAAATGCCTGATTCTGAAGGTATTGTGGACAATCTGCTAAACAATATAAAAAGTACTGTGGAATCATCTGTCAAACAGATGTCAGAGGATTCATCAAAAGAAGATGATGTCACTGAAGAGACGCCAGGAAATACTGACGAAAGTGATGCCCCTAATCTGGCAGAAGATGCCTCTGAAGCAAGTGACATTATAGACGATGATGCCCCTCTTGAAATTCCAGATGAGGAAGTGGATTTATCTGATTTTATAGATGAAGAAGATAAGACCGAAGCTTCTATAGAGCCTGAAGCCGAAGCTGAGGAAGCCCCACTAGAAGATGATTTATCAGATGATTTAGGATTATCATTAGATGACGCCATAGTGCCTGATGACGAAAAGGGCTTGGATGAAACCTTGAAGGAATTCATGCCTGATGATATGGATGCGTTAGATGAGGCAGAGTACGGTGATGGAGAAGAGCCTGATTTGTCTGGCGAAGGAGAACTGGATTTAGACAATCTGTTAGAGGGTGATGATGAAGACCTTTTAGATATTCAATCTCTATTAAGTGGTGAGGAAGAAGGCGCAAGCCCAGACTCAGAGATTGATGAATCTGCCGAGGAAGCCAATGAAAAATCATCAGAGGAGGCAGAGGATACAGGCAAGGGCAAGAAAAAGAAAAAAGGCAAAAAAGAAAAGGGCGAAAAGAAAAAGAAAGCCCCAAATCCTTTAGTTCAAAAGCTGTTGCTCATTTTGTTTGGACCTCCAGACGAGGATGAACTGGCTGAGGAAGAGGCAAAAAAGAAAGCTGTAGAAATCACTTACGATGAAGATGGAAATCCTATAATTCCTGAAGACCCAAAGGAAAAGAAAAAGAGGGAAAAGGAAGAGAAGAAAGCAGCCAAGGAAGCTGCCAAAAAGGAAAAAGAAGCAGCTAAAAAAGAAAAGGCAAAGGAAAAGAAAGAAAAGCCTGCCAAACCGCCAAAGCCTAAGAAAGAGAAAAAACCAAAGGAGCCGGACAATTCTCCTAAAATTCCTATTTCCATTATTGCTACTTTTCTGTTATTATCTATATCAATAATTGGTGTAGTAATGGTGGGAATGACCTTTACAGGAATCAAACGGCACATGGCTCAGGCCAATGAGTATTTTGAAGCAGGTAATTATATAGCTGCCTACGAAAAACTCAATGGATTTGATTTATCCGACGAAGACGTTGCCCTTATGAGAAATCAATGTAGAGTTCTTGCAGATTTACAGTTGTGTCAACAGGAATACGAAGCTTTCATTTCTTATGAAAAGTATCCTTACGCATTGGATTCTCTTATAATCGGTATTGGTCGTTATGACAAGTACAAGGATGAAGCTGTGGAATACGGTGTTGCTGAACAATATGAAGCTTATGGCGCAACACTTATCGCAGAACTTGAGGAAAGCTTTAGTCTCACAGAAGAAGAAGCTTTAGCTATCTACAAGCAGCCTAACAGACATTACTACACAATAGAACTTAGAAAGGTGCTGAGAGGCTTAGGATTACCAGACACATGATAGCAATACTTGATTACGACGCAGGAAATATAAAAAGTGTAGAAAAAGCATTCAAAATCCTTGGTGAGGATTCTGTTCTCACCAGGGATTTTAGTGTAATTGAAAAAGCCGACAGGGTAGTGTTACCTGGTGTCGGCTCTTTTGCTGATGCAATGAATCATCTAAAAAAATATGAATTGGACAAAGCCATAAAGGACTTTGTAAAAAGTGGCAAGCCTTTTCTTGGAATATGCTTAGGCTTACAGCTTTTATTCAATTCAAGTGAGGAATCAAAGGGCGTGGATGGACTTGGAATACTAGAAGGAGAAATCCTTAGAATTCCAAGTGAAGAAGGACTTAAGATTCCCCATATCGGGTGGAATTCATTGGAATACCCAAATACTGGCAGGTTATTTGATGGGATAGATGAGGGCAGTTTTGTTTATTTCGTCCATTCCTATTATTTAAAGGCAAGGGATGAAGCCATTGTAAAGGCAACCACAGAATATGGAGTAAATATTCATGCATCTATTGAAAAGGATAATATTTTTGCATGCCAATTCCATCCAGAAAAATCATCCACAGTAGGCTTAAAGATACTTAAAAATTTTGCAAACATCTAAAGATTTTCATATTAGAGCATTTAATCGAGGATAAAGTTATGTTCACAAAACGTATAATACCATGCCTTGACGTTAAGGATGGCAGAGTAGTAAAAGGTGTAAATTTTGTAGATTTAAAGGATGCAGGAGATCCTGTTGAAATAGCAGCTGCCTATGATAAAGCTGGTGCTGATGAGGTGGTGTTTCTTGACATCACCGCATCTTCTGATGGAAGAAACACAGTTGTAGATATGGTGCGCCGTGTGGCAGAGCAGGTGTTTATTCCATTTACTGTAGGTGGTGGCATTCGCACGGTTGATGATTTCAAGGCACTTCTTCGTGAGGGTGCCGATAAAATATCTGTTAATTCAGCAGCCATAGACAACCCAAATCTAATTTCAGAAGCCGCTGATAAATTTGGCAGTCAGTGTGTAGTAGTGGCTATAGATGCTAAAAAAAGACCTGACGGTGGATTTAATATATACAAACATGGGGGCAGGCTTGATTGCGGCATTGATGCTGTAGAATGGGCTATTCAGGCAGAAAAGCTTGGGGCAGGAGAAATCCTTCTTACATCAATGGACTGCGATGGCACAAAAGCAGGCTTTGATATAGAACTCACCAGACAAGTATCCCAGGCTGTGTCTATTCCAGTGATAGCCTCAGGCGGAGCAGGAACTATGGAGCATTTTAAAGAAGCATTGACTGTAGGTGGGGCTGACGCAGCACTGGCAGCATCCCTTTTCCACTATAAGGAACTGGAAATTTTAGATTTAAAACGCTATTTACGAGACGAGGGAATTCCTGTTAGATTGTAGCTTTGATTTCACAAAATAAACAAATATTTTTTGTATTATAATAGTATCTCTAGGTATATTATGGCATAAGGAACAAGGATGTTCATATAGTCAAAGGAGTGGTGTTTATGTCTCTAACAGTAAATTCATTTGGAAGCAACTCAATATATTCATTATTTGGTGGCAGCAGTTCATCAGGAGTGAGTTCAATGTTTGGTGGACTGGAAGGTTCACTTTCCAATTTAGCTCAGATTAAATCAGGTTCATATGGAAAGCTTGTAAAATCATATTATTCAAAATATGACTCAGAGGGGAATCTAAAATCTGATACTTCTAGCAAGTCCAAAGCCGAGAACTCAAACCTCAGTGAAATCAGAAATGACACAGCTGATTTAAGCAAGGCTACAGACAAGCTTTTAACCAAAGGCAAAAATTCCATTTGGAACGAAGTGGAAACTACTGATGAAAATGGCAACACCACAAAAGGATATGACAGGGATGCTATATATGATTCAGTAAAAAGCTTTGTAGATTCTTATAATGATTTGATTGATAGCGGTCAGAAGTCATCTAATACAGGTATTTTGACACAGGTTGCTGCTATGGCTACCACATCTGCAAAGGCAGCTCAAACTCTTGGCAAGGCTGGTATCACAATAGACAGCAATAATCATCTAAATGTGGATGAGGATTTCTTTAAGAATAAGGCAAATATGACCTATGTAAAAGATTTGTTCAACGGCACAGGAAGCTATGCATACCAGGTGGCTACAAAATCCTCTATGGCTAATTCCTATGCAAGCAATGAGCTGGCAAATATTACAGGACGCAAATCATACACAAACACTGGAGATTATTCTTTATCAGCAGATGACATGATTAGCAAGTTCAACACCACAACGTAAAGATAGCTGGTAGGTAACAAGGATAATATTTCCTAAGGGAGACATTCTTAGTCGACTGTGGAAATATTATACTTGTGACCGTAACCAGCGAGCCAAAAACTTAATTATTTGATGTATTTTAGGGTAGACACAGACTGTGGGTTCAGTTATAATTTGTGGCGTAATTAAACAGTAATAGGAGGAACCCATGGTAGTAAAATCTTTAGCTAAAGAATTATCAGAAACCACGTATCCAGGCAGAGGCATTGTCATTGGTCGTTCGAAGGACGGAACCAAGGCTGTCTCTGCTTATTTTATTATGGGACGTTCTGAGAATTCTAGAAACAGAGTCTTTGTTGAAGAAGGGGATGGTATCAGAACACAGGCATTTGACCCTTCAAAGCTGACAGATCCAAGTCTCATTATTTATGCACCGGTTAGAGTACTTGGAAATGACACAATAGTGACAAATGGTGATCAGACTGACACTATTTATGACGAGATGAAAGCTGGCAAAACATTTGAACAGGCACTTCGCTTGCGTAAGTTTGAGCCAGACGGTCCAAATTTCACACCTCGTATTTCAGGTCTTCTTCACATCGAAAATGGAAGCTTTAATTATTTAATGTCCATTCTAAAATCTAACATGGGCGACAGCGATTCATGCAATAGATACACTTTTGATTATTCCAATCCAAAGGCTGGCAGCGGCCGTTTTATTCATACATATATGGGTGATGGAAACCCATTGCCATCTTACGAAGGTGAGCCTACACCTATAGAAATTGATGGAGATATCGACGAATTCACAGATATGATTTGGAGCAACCTAAACAACGACAACAAGGTATCTCTTTTCGTTCGCTACATCGACATCGCAACAGGCACCACCGAAACCCGCATCGTAAACAAAAACGTGTAAAAATTCTACTATGAGGCTGTAGGCATCAAGCTATTTGAATTCTCAGGGAGACGTTTTAGTCGACCTGAGAATTACAAATGCTTGTAGCCGTAACAGCCGGACTAAAGTTCTAAAGGACTAAAGGAGGATATGATGAAAGAATTAGAATTAAAATATGGATGTAATCCAAATCAAAAGCCTTCCCGCATCTACATGGAAGAAGGCGAACTTCCAATCGAAGTATTAAACGGCACACCAGGCTACATCAACTTTTTGGATGCCTTTAACGGCTGGCAGCTAGTCTCAGAATTAAAAAGAGCTACTGGTCTTGCTGCAGCCACATCCTTTAAGCATGTATCTCCAGCAGGTGCAGCTGTAGGGCTCCCTCTTTCAGATATAGAAAAGAAGATATACTGGTGTGACGATTTGGATATGGAATTCACTCCACTTGCAAATGCTTATGCTAGAGCAAGAGGCGCAGATAGAATGTCTTCTTTCGGCGATTTTATATCTCTTTCAGATGTGTGCGACACAGCAACTGCAAAGCTTATTTTCCGCGAGGTTTCTGACGGTGTTATTGCACCAGGCTATGAGCCAGAGGCACTTGAGATTTTAAAGGGAAAAAAGAAGGGCAAATATAATATCATAAAGATTGATCCAAATTATGTTCCAAAGGAATTAGAGCGCAAGGAAGTATTTGGTATCACTTTTGAGCAGGGCAGAAACGAGCTTGTAATAGATGACAATTTCTTTTCAAATATTGTCACAAAAAATAAAGACCTTACAGACCAGGCAAAGATTGACCTTGCAATTGCAATGATTACATTAAAATATACACAGTCTAATTCAGTGTGCTATGTAAAGGGCGGTCAGGCAATCGGTATAGGTGCTGGACAGCAGTCTAGAATCCACTGTACAAGACTGGCAGGTCAGAAGGCTGATAACTGGTGGCTTCGTCAGTCTCCAAAGGTATTAGGACTTGATTTTATAGATGATATCAAACGTGCCGAAAGAGATAACGCCATTGATTTATACATTGGTGAAGAGTTTGATGATGTCATTGGTGAGGATGTATGGCAGAAGACATTTAAAACCAGACCAGAGGAATTTACTAGAGCTGAAAAGAGAGCATGGCTTGACCAGATGAAGGATGTCGCACTTGGTTCTGATGCATTCTTCCCATTTGG
>CAMNPQ010000122.1 GCA_946548305.1 uncultured Pseudobutyrivibrio sp. | reverse complement strand
TGTGCATTACAGAATATAATGAAGCTGAAACAATGCAGATGTTTAAAGAGGAAGGCCGTGAGGAAGGGATTGCAGAAGGGCTTGCAGAAGGGCTTGCAAAAGGAATGGCAAAAGGGATAGAAAAAGGGATAGAAAGGGGGATGGCAAAAGGAAAAACTGAAGGAATTCTTCTGTCGATCAAAAATCTTATGAAGAATTTAAATTGCTCACCTGAAGAGGCTATGAAAATGATTGATATACCTCAGAGTGACTACGAGAAGTATTTACAGATGCTATGACTTCCTGTCTAGTAAGCCCAGACTTTTTTACCCTAAATATGAATGGTGCGACAATGAGGGCTTTTTTAGATGAAGATATTTCTAAACTACAAAAAATCATCGAAAACAATGCCCATCTAATCATAGAGTTTTCTCAACAGGGAGGTTTCGCCAATGCCTCAGGTTTTTAAAATAGGCTCATATGTAGTCTTCTTCTGGATTGGTGAAGGGGAGCCTCTTGAACCCGTTCATGTTCACATTTGTGAAGGCGTTCCCACTTCGAACGCAACTAAAGTATGGATTACTCGTAGCGGTAAAACACTCCTTGCAAATAATAACTCTAAAATTCCAGAGAACACTCTTCGCCGAATCATTAAAATGATTGAAGCCAACTCAGACAATGTATGTAGTCTGTAGATTAAATATTTTGATGAGATAACCTATTACTGCTAATAAAATTTGATGAAACAGCATATTAAATCCAAACTCCGCACAAATTGTGTGGAGTTTTTACTATGATTGTTATAACATTATGATTCCAACCTAAACCTGCGCAACATCTCATCCAAAACGACACATATATTCAGATGTTTTCTCTTTCTTCATATTATTCTTGCATTTTGTCAAATGTGTCAAAACCAGCATCTTCTACAACGCCTGCAAAACGTTCCTGTGCTCTGAAAAAAGCAGCCACAATACTTCAATGTACCACCCTCATTGTAAAGTAATGTTTAAGTATAGCCTCTATGCTTATATTTCCAAGTTAAAGATAGGAATACTCTTTTTGTTCTCCAATATACCTTCCACGCTCTTTTAATATCCCTTTTACAAACAAATCCACAACAAGTTTGCATATCCCAAAATGTAATATCTGTAGCACGATACCCCTGCACATCTCTCAGATTATCCATTCCGACAATGGATTTACGATTTGCTTTTAGCAAATATCCGTTTAATGTTATCTTTCTTACCAACATGTGCAAAAAATCACAATCATCCATTTGCAGGCATTGATAGTACCAATCTCTATCAATATTAAGCATCAGGCTAGCATTAATTTCTTTGTATTTACTATTTAATTCAGTTTGACGTATTTCAGTTATTCCATTCAAATAATCCTCTATTCCATCGAGTATTATATCTACCAGTTGGTATCTATATAAGGCAATTTCAGTCTTAATTTTTTTTGAAAGCTTATATTTAAACGTTTTCAAAAAATTATTATCTGGTACTTTATCGCCTTCACTAAGCTGGTCAAGCACCCAGTTATAGGTATGGATATAACTGTATTTTTCTTTAAATTCAGAAAGTAATTGTACTTCCTTATCCAAAAGTCTGCTATCTATGAATACAGGATCTAGCCCCTTTTTCCTAAACTCTGCCCTATCTAGTGTTTCAAGTGTTGTCTTAAGAGTGGCAGTGTTTATTCCTTCAATTTTATCCAATCTCCTAAGAATCTGATTCAATGCATACGATTGATTTAAAAGTAAATTACCTGCAATATCTTTCGAGTAAACAATACCAGTATAATATCCTGCATCCAATGCCACATAGGAAAAGATTCGTTCGATGCAGTGGCTAATAGAGCCATCTATAGGAAATGGTTCATCAGGAAACATATCATATGTAAATTCAAACTCAAAAAGCTTGTTTAAGGCTACCGTTCTAGCCCAGAAAGCCGTACCAACAGACAATGGATTCTTATCGCCATTTATTTTGACATTTAAACCAAGTTTTTTAGCAAGTTCAACTGTACCATCATAACATATAGTCCAAAAATCAATGGCTGTATGAAAATATTCACCATGAGTAACCATGGACGGCACTAGAAGGCCTAAGTGTGTTTCTTCCTGGAATGCATTAAGAACGCCTTGAACTTGTTCACTACTTCCTAGGAGAGAGTTCCAAATGTGATTATTAAAGTCGCGACCTACACTTTCGTACTTCATCTGAGATGACTTTTTATCATGAATAAAGCAAATCACATCATATAATAAACAATACCTTTTGAATAATACCAATAGAGCAGCCACATCACGTCCTTTTTCAGAGTGAAGCATAATTTCTACATTATGCCCATCCAAATATTTACCTGCTAATTGCTTTATCTTGCTGGATTTTACATCATCATTTGTCGCAATAAAAATATCACAATCCAAAGGAACATTTCCAATATATTTAATTGATTCCTCAAACAAATCTTCAAAAAATAAATATGCAAAAAGACCTATTTTTATTTTTTTTACAGCATCACCCATGTTGTTTTAGTTCCGTTGTATTTATCCCTGTTCTTATACAAAATTAGTTTTTACTGAAGTCAATAGTTGAAACCTTGAAATTTTGCAAACACTAAAAAATATAATTTAGACCACATTTTTCATAAATTATTTCTGGCCCAATAGTTTTCATTTTGTTCACTCCCTCATGTGTTTCCATTAATACATCTACGCTCTGTTTATCGTATTCACGTATTAATAATTCGTCTGTTTTCTCCTTCATTTCATTATCTTTTTGTTCATAAAGATAACTTTCGTTATCACTACTTAATTTATACTTTTCCAAAATGCATCTCCTGCTAGTTTTTATCTAGATTGCCAATTTATTTTTATAAGTGTTACCAACTAAGTACAAGTTAATTAAGTCTAGTTTTTCTTCTGACTTTCGAGCACACTTTAATTCACCATCCAGTAACTCCATGTCCAAAGTTTTATCGTCTTTTGCATAAATCCAATCATCATGTACACATTCAACATACTTTGCTGATTCCTCTGGTGAAAAATAACTAGTTCCTTGTCTATCCATAATAACCTTTTTAATTATCCTAGCTGGAATCCCTACAATTAATGAATTAGAGGCATATGAATTTTGAATAACTAGTGATTTTCCCCCAACTATAGAACCTGACCCTATTTTTACATTCTTATATATATTGACACCGTTAGAAATCCACACATGATCCCCAATATATATCGAACCACTAAAATTTATTCTTTTTTTTGTATCTAAATCATAAATTATATGCGCATCATTGGTTCTAACTATAATATCGTTTGAAAATAATGTATTATCACCAATAATAATATTTTGGTTCTCCAAAGCGAGAAATCTATTACAAGTAGCATTATTAATGCGTCCATTGCGTCCAATATAAAATACAGACTCGTCACCCAAATGAATACTGCACGATTTATAATTCGTGTGAATATCTGCCCTACTCAGATAGCATAAAGCGTTGCTTTTGTGAAACTCTATTCTGGCTTCATCGCAAACTGCATTCTTGGCTATGAAAAATATATTATTGTCACCTTGGAAAATTATTTTTACTTTATAGCCTAGCTTCACCCCTTCAGAAATTATCACCTTATTACCTGTAGCACTATCAGCAATGACAATATTGCAAGAAACTAGTTTTTGTATTTGTTCATCCTTCATTTCTTGATATAGAATAATTTTGTTTCCATTTACATCAATCTCTTTCATGTGCCATCTCCTCAAATATTAGAATGCCGAAAAATCTTTAGCTAGATAGTTTACTACATAATCTAAAACACCGCTTTTTACATCCCTAAAAGCTGCCGTATACCCTGATTCAATTAAATGACTCATATTTGCTTGCGTATAGTATTGATATTTGCCCGCTAATGTAATTGGCATATCAATGTATTCGATATTAGGTTCAAGATTCATTGCTTCAAACAAAGCTTTTGCCAGTTCTTCAAAGCTCTGCGCTTTTCCAGTTCCAACGTTAAACAAGCCATTTATATTTGGATGATCTAGAAGCCACATAATGACTTGACATATATCCTTTACATAAACAAAGTCTCTCAATTGCCCACCATCTTTAAACTCTGGATTTTGCGACTTAAACAGCCTTATTGCCCCTGATTCCTTTATTTGATTAAACCCATGATATACCATACTAGCCATAGAGCCCTTATAATATTCATTTGGTCCATATACATTAAAAAATTTCAATCCAACATATTGTTTTGGAAAAACGTTTGCTTGATGTTTTACCCATAAATCAAAGAGCTGTTTTGAATATCCATATCCATTAAGAGGTATTAAATTATCAATATTTCCTAAATCATCAAAGCCATTTGCTCCATCTCCATAAGTAGCTGCAGAACTTGCATATATAAAAGGAATATCTTTTGAGGCACAATAATTCCATAGTTTCTTTGTATATTCAAAATTATTGCTCCATAAATAGTCAAAATTTTTTTCTGTCGTGGAAGACTGAGCTCCCATATGAATTACGCATTCTACATTTTTATAGCCTTCTATTCTTGTAAACAGCTCCCCCTTATTAACATACTCTCTGTACTTCTTTCCAACTATGTTTTTCCATTTTTCTGTACTACCTATATTATCTACTACAATTACATCATCTATTCCCCTGTCATTTAACGCTCTTAATACACAACTGCCTATAAAGCCAGCTCCACCAGTTAATATATACATCATTCACCTCATAATTTATAAACGTCCGTTCTTAATCAACAATCATTTTTGCACATTCCAGTATAGTAGGAGACCAGAAAACGTTAGCATATTTTCCATTTTTCACATCCGCTACAATTCTGTCCTCTTCATTATTGCCTATTAGATATCCCTTACAGTGTGTAATCTTGCATATACTACAATCACGAATTTTATCACCTATTGCAAAGCTATAATTTAAGTCAATATCAAAGTCCTGAACTGCTTTATTGAATAATGCTATTCCTGGTTTTCTACATGCACAGTCCTTCCTATACTTTGCGTTTATAGCTTTTGGATGATGGGGGCAGTAAAAAACTTTGCTAATATGTATTCCCGACTTTTCCAATTCACTCATCATATAATCGTTTATTTTTATTAAATCTTTTTCTGTATAATAATTTCTCGCAATCCCTGACTGATTAGTTATGATTATTAATAAAAAACCTGCATTCTGTAATAGAAAAAGGGCCTCCCTAACACCATCAATAAATTCAAAGTCATCTATATTTGACAAATAGTTTTTCTCAACATTAATTGTCCCATCACGATCAAGAAAAATTGCCTTATTCATATATATAACTCCATATCATTTTCTATTAATTCACATAAAATATGAATCAAGCATATGTGACATTCTTGTATTCTTGCAGTATCTGTACTTGGCACGATTATTGGATAGTTTGCTATTTTCCCGATTTTGCCTCCATTGCCGCCTAACAAGGCAACTGTTACTAATCCCAAACCATTAGCTCTATCAACCGCCTTATAAATATTCGTTGAGTTGCCACTTGTACTAATGCCTACAAATAAATCTCCCTTATTTCCAAAACCTTCAATCTGTCTAGCGAATACTTCTTCATAACCATAATCATTAGAAATAGCTGTCATAGTCGCCACATCTGCATTCAAGACTACCGCTGGATATGATTTTCGCTCTTTCTTGAACCTTCCAACTAATTCTCCAGCAAAATGAAGCGCATCAGATGCAGAACCCCCATTTCCGCAAATTATCAACTTTCCTCCTCTTTTATAAGTGCCTACAATTTCATTAGCAATTTTTAATACTTGCTCTTCAATAGCATCATTTTTAATTAATTTTTTTTTCAAAAGAATTGATTCCTCAATTCTCGTTTTTACTATTTCATCCATGCATTCTCCTCTATTTTTCTTATAGTGGTAGATGTGGATTTTCCATCTACAAAATCTATAAGCGCAACTCTTCCACCTCTATTTTCAACAATGTCTTTTCCCACGACTTCCTCTAACTTATAATCCTTACCTTTAGCAAGTACGTCTGGTTGAATGATTTTTATTAGCTCATATGGTGTATCTTCACTAAAGATAGTCACATAATCCACAAACTCCAATGCAGCAATTATTTCTAATCTGTCACGCTCTGTATTAATCGGTCTTTTTTCTCCCTTTAGCCTTTTTATTGACTCATCAGAATTTATGGCAACAACTAGAATATCTCCTTGATTTTTTGCCTCTTGTAAATACCTTACATGCCCTACATGAAGAATATCAAAACACCCATTTGTAAATACAATTTTTTCATCCATATGATTTTTTCTAAAATTCTTTATACTAGATTTGTTAATAATTTTATAATCATCAGTACCTCTTGAATGCAAAATCTGTTTCTCTAATTCCCATGGATAAACAGCCGACGTTCCTTTTTTTGAAACCTGAATTCCTGCCGCAATATTTGCTATTCTAACTGCTTCAATTACTGATTTTCCATTCAATAGAGCTGCACCTAAATATGCAATCGTCGTGTCTCCAGCCCCCGTAACGTCAAATACCTCTTTTGCCGCTGGAGCAATATTGTATACATTATCATCACCTACTAATACCATCCCTTCAGCTCCAAGAGTAGTTAATATATACTGACATGAACATTCCTTTTTTAAGTATAAAGCCGCATCTACCACTTCTTCTTTTGTCGAAACAGAATGTCCTGTCAGTTCCTTTAACTCCTTCTTATTTGGTTTTATCAAATATGCACCTTTATATTTTTTATAATTTTTGTCTTTTACATCAATTAAAACTCTAATATTGTTTTCGTTCGCAAGTTCAATAACTTTTTGCGTAAAATATTCTGTAAGCACCCCTTTGCAATAATCTGAAATAATTACTAATTCAAACCGATCACATGTTTTCTTTAGTTTTTCAATAATACCATTTGCTATTTTTTCACTTAATACAGTGACATCTTCTATATCACACCTTAGTAATTGTTGAAAATTATCAGCACTTATAAATCTTGTTTTTTCAATTGTCTGTTGATCTGTCTCCACCAATAACGATGTATCTATATGTTCTTTTTCCAGTAAGGCTTTTAGCCTATTACCTGCTTCATCTAATCCCACAATTCCAAGTATCGTAGTATCCATCCCAGCAGCTACCATATTGCGTGCCACATTTGCTGCACCGCCTAACACACTATACTCCTTCTCTTTTTTTAATACTGGAACTGGTGCTTCTGGAGATATCCTTGATACACTGCCTTGATAATAGGTATCCAACATAATATCTCCTACAACTAAAACTTTTTTTAACATAATCTCCTCTACCCAATTAAATGCATCTATAGATTCTGAGTGCCTCTAGTTCTGCTTCTTTTCCGTATTTTTTCATAAATATTGCCGCCCTATGTTGCCCATCACGGATATTGTTAAACGCATCAATCACTATATATTTCGAAAAATCAAGTCCATCAGTTTCAATACTATGAATAAGGCTTCTAAACCTTTCTACTGAATGTACCTGATTCTCCAACTTTTCTTCTCTCATATCTATATATTCACTATATACGTACTCTTCACCCTCTAAAAATCGATATGCTGGCGTTTCCTCAAGCGGAATATAGTCCCATTTTTTTCCATCATAAACATGAGCCAACAGGTTTCCCACCTTTTCTTTCACAAGCTCATATTCAAAAATTGTGTCGTTCTTTAAATAATTGTCATAATATTCCTTATCTATATGTTCTATAATATCTTCTGGGAGAACTTTGTTTTCATAATCAGGAATTACCATCTCATTTTCAAAATAATTATTAATTTGCTCCATAACATACTCTGGCTTTATTTCTGTCATACAGATATTTGTTGCCATATTAGGACAATGATATTCCCAATCGTCAGTCAACTCTACACACCAATGGGGGCAAACATCAGCGCTTATATTAATGTTTCCTTCATATCCGAAAAAATCAATAGGTGTCGGTCCGAATAAAACTACAGACGCTCCTCCATTTAACGCTTTTCTTAAATGAACCATTCCACATTCTCCATCTATATGAAGAGTCGCACGCTTTAGTAAGATTTTCACATCATCCCAATCAGTTTTACCAATTAATGAAATATCTATTCCTTCTAGCAATTTGCACCTTTCTTCTGATTCACCAAGCTGTACAAGCAAATACTGCGGATAGTAACGATGCAATAATTCAATCAATTTTTCGTAATACCTCACAGGCCAAAGTTTGGGACCTTCTTCTGATTTCACCTTAGGATTCATTCCTCG
>CAMNPQ010000121.1 GCA_946548305.1 uncultured Pseudobutyrivibrio sp. | reverse complement strand
CAGGTGGTTCTATTACATTGCTTTCTATGCTGGTGGCATGCCTTCCCGGTTTTTGGTTTGGTCCAGTAGTAGGTATTGTTACTGGAGTAGCCTATGGTCTTTTAAATTTAATTGTGGATCCATACGTTTTATTCCCAGCTCAATTGGTAGTAGACTATATCCTTGCATTTGGTGCTTTGGGTATTTCAGGCTTTTTCAAGAATGCTAAGCATGGGCTTATCAAAGGCTATATTGCTGCTGTTTTAGGTCGCTATGTTTTTTCAGTAATATCTGGCTGGCTGTTCTTTGGAGAGTACGCATGGGAAGGATGGAGTGCCTTGCCTTATTCATTGGCTTATAATGCAATTTATATTTTTGCAGAGGCTGCTATCACTTTGGTAATTCTGTTTCTTCCACCAGTGCGTCAGCTCATGAACAACCTTAAGAGTATGGCGACAAACAAATAAACTGCAACAAAAAAGGAGCTGCATTGCTCCTTCGTTAAAATGGCTCTTGCTGAAAAACAGCAAGAGCTTTTATTTATTAAGCTTTACTTCTATTTCCATAATAGTATGTATGGCTTCAGTTGTGGCTATGTCATAGTCTAGCATTATTTCAATAATTTCTTGACCGTTTTTAATGGATAGCCCTCTTGTAAATACGGGGATATTCATGTTGCCCATGGAAGTGGTATATTTATTTTCGGTCTTTTTTCCTGGTATGAATTCCAGTCTGGAATTTATTTTCCCGTGCTGGTTCATGGTTATGATGCCTTTGCCAATACTAAGCAGACATTCTACATCGCCGTCTTCTGTATGGCGTTTGTAGGATAAATACTTTTTTTCTCCTCTGTCCAGGAAACTGCCTTTGTAGGTCTCTTCAATAGTTTCCCTGTCACGACCCATAGTCTGCCTGGAGATGATTTTTATCTCACAATCTTTACCTGTCATATATCTTCCTAATTTATTTCTGTTCTCTGATTACTTCTCTAACAGCATTTATCTGATTTGATAAATGGGTATGCATTA
This sequence comes from uncultured Pseudobutyrivibrio sp., assembly GCA_946548305.1. GTDB lineage: Bacteria > Bacillota > Clostridia > Lachnospirales > Lachnospiraceae > Pseudobutyrivibrio. Next base: position 7,304 of record CAMNPQ010000121.1, on the reverse strand, counting down.
TTTCTTTCAAATAGTCTACATCTCTTCTGTCAAAGCCTTCAATGATTTTTTTGTGCTCTGATATAAGCTGTGCGTATACTGTGGGATTTTTAACGTATTCGTAGCGATAGCGGTACATTTGCTCCCTGGCTGAATTTATTATATTTTCAAGCTTCGGATTTGCCGCTGCTGCATAAATCACGTCATGAAAGGCTTCATCTGCCTCTACAATATGTCTTACATCATCTGTTTTGGTGGCTTCCTCAAATGCCTTCATCGCTTCCTTTAATTCTACAAACTGGGTGTCTGTCATTCTCTCGCAAGCGCATACAACAGCCAGGGCATCTAAAGCATCCCTCACCTCTAACACGTCCTGTAAATCCTTTTCTGTCATTTTGGCAACCTGAGCCCCTTTGCGAGGAATTGTCACAGCAAGACCTTCGTGCTCTAACATTCTGATAGCCTCTCTAATGGGAGTGCGGCTTACCCCAAGCTTTGTTGCTAAATGCATCTCCATGAGTCTTTCACCTGGTTTAAGCTCCCCTTTTAAAATCGCTTCCCGAAGAGTATTAAACACCACATCTCTAAGTGGTAAATAATCATCCATTTGAAGTGTAAGGTTATCTGTCATATTTATCGCTCCTTTTCTGTGGATAGTCTTTATTGTTAAACATGGTTGTCAAATACAACTGCTTTACCATATTTGTTTTTGTGAGTGCTTCCTTTGCAGCTTTTGCTGTTTTATTATCCTCAAAAAAGCCAAATACAGTAGGTCCGCTTCCGCTCATCATGGCACCTACGGCACCGTTTTCAAGCATATGGTCTTTTATGTCTGCAATAATCGGATGAAGTGGTATTGTCACATCCTCCAAAACATTTCCCATCTTGCTGCATATACCTTTTAAATCCTGAGCTTTGATGCTTTCAATAAGCCCATCAATATCAGGATGCTTAACATTTTCAAAGCAATCATCCAGGGCATTGTACACCTGCTTTGTAGACACTGATATGCCTGGCTTTGCGATGAGTACCGGGCATTTTACCATAGGAGAAACCGGGGATAAAACCTCGCCTATTCCCTCTGCCAGGGCTGTTCCTCGCATAACACAATATGGCACATCAGCCCCTATTTTGACACCTCTTTCCATCATGTCTTTTTTAGAAAGCTTTAAATTAAATATTTTGTTTACTCCAAATAAAACTGCTGCCGCATCAGTAGAGCCACCAGCCATACCAGCTGCCACTGGAATATGTTTTTCCAGATCAATGTGAACTCCTTCTTTTATATTGAATTCATCTAGCAACAACTTGGCTGCCTTTATACATAAATTGTCATCATTCACAGGCAAAAATCGTAAGTTTGTACTCATTGTAATACTGCCATCTGAAGTTCTTGTAATTTTTACCTTATCGAAAAGATTAACTGTCTGCATTATCATTCTAACTTCATGATAACCATCTGGTCTTATGCCAGTCACATCCAGTCCAATATTGATTTTTGCCAGTGCCTTGAGATTAATGCTATCCATATAAACTCCGTAATATCTAAATTGTACTTTCATGTATTTTGTACATACTTGTTCTTTGTATTCAATTCTTATAAATTTTAACAAAGATAACACACATTCGCAAGGATTTTGTACTAAAATAAATACAATCTAATGGTAAATTATTCTCATTAAGCATCCGATATTAGAGATAGGAAAAGGATTTCCGTATGGTTTTGTTGTATTAACCCATATTAACAAGGAGGTTATATTATGGAATTAAGTACTTTATCTAGCGTTTCTTCCAACATAGCAGGCACATATACTAAGACTACAAATGCTGATGGTTCTGTTACTGAGTCTTTGGAGTTCAACGCTTCCAAATCCGAAGTCAAAGCATCACGTTTTTCTGATGATGCTGCAGTCTACGAAAAATCATCTGACGACAAATCACTTACTACAGATAACTACAAAAAATCAGACCGCACGGCTTTAATTCAGCAGTTGAAAGCTGACCAGGAAAAGATGGTCAATAATCTTTTAGATATTGTTATGAAGACAATAAGCGGTCAGGGAAGCACTTTCGCTATTGCCACCCAGGACGATATGTGGAAGTTTTTAGCAGAAGGAAAGTTTGAGGCAGACCCTGAAACTATTAAAAAAGCTCAAGAAGACATTTCTGAAGAAGGCTACTGGGGCATAAATCAAACCTCAGACCGTATAGTTGATTTTGCTATTGCATTATCTGGTGGTGACACCTCAAAGGCAGATATGCTTTTAGATGCTTTCAAAAAGGGCTATGAGCAGGCAACTGGCACATGGGGAAAAGACCTGCCAGACATTTCTAAAAAGACTTATGAAGCTGTAGAAGATAAATTCAATCAGTGGAAAAACGGAAGCTATAAAACAGATAACAATAGCCGTCCTACTGGCGGATTCAGCGTTCCTGCCGGAACAAACATTACTTACTCAGAAAACATTTCAACAATCAGCTCATCAACATATATAGAGACCTAATAAATAAGGCTAGTCAGAATTTCTGACTAGCCTTTATTAATGATATAAATCGAAGCTCATTTTGACTTTTTAATTAGATACATGCTCTAATGAATAAATCTGTTCTTTCGCGTAAATCTACAAAGCTTCCATCTTCAAGCCTGATAAGTGGACTGGAAAGTGCCTGATTATTAATCATGGCTATCACGCCTCTTGAATCATCTGAAAGCAACACTCCCGTTCCAATATAAGAGTCGGCTATATTTTGAAGGAAAACCTGTAATACTCCCTGGTCATATTTTTGCGGATCCTGACGTTGAAATTGAGCTATCACTTCAAAAGGACACACACCTGCTCTGTAACACCTGTCTGCTGTCATTGCATCATATACATCCACAATTGCAACAATTCTAGAGAATGGCTTGATAAAATCCTTAGTCAAGCCATAGGGATATCCAGAGCCATCATTTCTTTCGTGATGCTGTAATGCAGCCAGCTTGATACGTCTGTCTATATCAGCATCGCTAAGAAGATTGTATCCAAGTAACGGATGTTCAGCCATCCTTCCAAACTCCTCTGCGGATAAGGATGCCGGCTTTGAAAGAATTTTTTGAGGAACTAATGATTTTCCTATGTCATGATAAAGACCACACATAGTAAGCACATCAAGCTCCTTCTCATCTTTAATGCCTAGCCATCCACCACAGACTCTGGAAATGATTGCCACATTAACAGAGTGCTTGTATGTGCTGGAATCTATTTCCTGGATATTAAGCATCATGGACATTATACCAAGCCCTGTTGAGTGCTTTTCAAATACAGAGTGAATGTCATCAAGGAGTTCCTCATCATTTAAAGAGCTTTGTTTCTCAACAAATTCCCGTACTATTTCCTCTAAACGGTCAGAGCATTTGTCATAGGCTCTTTTGAATTCGGCAAACTCTTTACTATTTATGATTCGCCATGACTGAGTCTCTCCTATGAATTCATCAGGAGCGTCAAATTGGTATTTTTCAATTGCGTCTTCCTGGTCTTGTATGGAAAGCTCTTTTATGCCGTAATATGTCAGGTGCAACAGCTGTTGGGCTGTGATTGCAGTGCCTTCCTCTGCCAACACCTGACCCTTAGGACTAATTATTTGCTCAGCCAGAATCATACCTGGTTTAATATCATTTACGCTAATAACTTTCATTAACTACGCCCCACTATCTAGCTCCTTTATCGTATGGAATACCTTCTGCCTTAGGAGCACGTGAATTCTGTGATGTAAATGCAAGTACGATAAGTGAAACAATATATGGGAACATATTGTAAACTGTTCCTGATATTGGAAGGGCATGTAGGAATCCGATACCCATATATACATTTGAAAGTGACCTAAACAATGCAAACAGCACTGCCGACCAAGCTATTCTCTCTGGCTTCCATTGACCGAAAATCATAACAGCCAAAGCAAGGAAACCTGCGCCAGCAACACCATAGTCAAAATGCCATGTAGAGTTGGCTGCACATATGTAAATGATTCCACCAAGTCCTCCAAGAAAGCCTGAAAGCAAAACACCTATGTAGCGCATCGCATATACGTTAATACCTACTGAATCAGCTGCCTGTGGATGCTCACCACAAGCACGAATGCGAAGTGCCAGCTTGGTTTTATAGAAAAATACAATAGCGCAAACCAAAAGGAGTGCTGCCACTACTATAAACCAGCTTAGCTGAAGTCCACCAATGCTAAACATGAATGCATCATGTCCTCGTACATAGTCAAGCTTTGCAGAAAAATCTGCACCGTTTGAACGGATTGTATTGAAAGCCTTGATTATAACCGTAGCAGCTGCTGTTGCAAGCATGTTTACAGCTGTTCCAATCAAAGTCTGATCCGCTTTGAAATTGATACAAGCCACCGCTATCAATAGTGATGAAAGCATACCTGCGACTGCTGATGCCAAAAGTGTAAGTACTATGATTGTGAATCTGGATGCATCGCCAGGCAATAAAACCATTACCATCGCACCTGCCATAGCACCAAATACCATTATGCCTTCCAGACCCAGATTAATAATACCGCTTCGCTCAGAAAACATACCACCTAGAGCTACTAAAATAAGCACGGCTGAGAAAATCAGTGTATATTGAATGAGTAGTAATAATCCTGCCATGAGCTACACCTCCTTCTTTCCAGCATTATCCGGCTTAGCATTGGCATTTACCTTGACCTTGCCTGGTTTGCTTAAAATTGACTTAAAGAATAAAACGAAGCCGCACAAATAAATGATGATTGCTATCATAAGGTCTGCAACCTGTGGATTGTAGTAGTTGGTGTTGAGATACTGTCCACCAAGTGTAATGTATTCAACGAAAAGCCCTGCTACAATCGTTCCAATTGGATGAAGACCGCCAAGGAACGCTACTGCAATACCTGTAAATCCCATGCCTGGAACTGATGATGCAATCTTAAAGTGCTCAATACCTGTCAGGTAATATAAGCCTGCTGCAAGTCCTGCGATAGCACCTGAAATTGCAAGTGTAAGCATGATATTTTTCTTTGCGTTCATACCTGCATATTTGGCAGCATCTTTATTATGACCTGTTGCTTTTAATTCATAGCCAAATGTTGTCTTGTTGAGTACCACCAGTATTACGATAGCAACAACAATAGTCAGCGGAATAGCGATGGACATATACTGATTTCCACCGAAAAACTCCTGCATAAAGCCTGGCAATATGCCCGATGGATTCACTTCAGAAATATCATATGTTTCTGATTTACTTTGGTTCATACAAGCTGGACCACCAAGTACTATGTTACATATATAAAGACCTATCCAGTTAAGCATGATACCTGCAATTACTTCATTTACATTAAAGTATGCTTTAAAAAATCCTGCTATAAGTCCCCAGACACCTCCTGCAATAACTGCAGCGATTAAGCAGAAAAACCAATTCCAGCCAAGTGCTATTGAAGTGTAAAGACTGGCAATTATTCCCACTGTGTATTGTCCAGCGGCACCGATGTTGAAAAGTCCTGCCTTGTAAGCAAACAATATAGCCTCAGCGCAAAGTATAACGGGAACTGATTTTACAAAAAATGAGCCCATATATTTCATTAACGCTGTAGGACTGGCTGCCTTGTATTTGAAGAAATTTACAAGAATAGCTGACATTCCCTCTGCTGCATGCTCAGCATTCATAAACCAAAGTATGATAAAACCTATTATAATACCAAGTATTGCACATAAAACTGAAGCAAGTAATGTCTGTACCCCTGGTCTTTTAGTGAAGCTTACTTTCTCTTCCATTACTTAGCCTCCCTTCTGTCGTCACGTTTTGCGCCTGACATGTATAAACCTAATTCCTGAAGAGATGTATTCTTTGGATCAACCTCTCCAACAATTTCGCCTTCATACATAACCAGTATTCTATCTGAAAGATTCATTACCTCGTCAAGCTCCAAGGAAACCAGAAGAATGGCTTTGCCAGCATCTCTTTCTTTAACAATTTCCTTGTGAATGTATTCGATAGCACCAACATCAAGACCTCTAGTAGGCTGCACTGCAATAAGAAGCTCATGGTCTCTGTCCATTTCACGGGCTACAATTGCTTTCTGCTGGTTTCCACCTGACATAGAACGCACCTTTGTAAGTGCTCCCTGTCCTGAACGAACATCGAAAGCCTGAGTCAGTCTGTCTGAATACTCTCTCATTGCTTTTTTCTTTATCATGCCACCAGTAGAAAATGCAGGCTCAAAATATCTTTGAAGAATCATGTTTTCTTCAAGGGTATAGTCAAGTACTAAACCATGCTTATGTCTGTCCTCTGGAATGTGGCTCATACCATGAGTATTCTTGAAACGAATAGATTTTTTGGTAATGTCAGTGCCGCACAATGTTATCTTGCCGCTGGAAATATCATCCAAACCAGTCAAAGCTCCTACAAATTCTGTCTGTCCATTGCCATCAATACCAGCAATACAAACTATTTCACCAGCTCTGACATTAAAGGAAACATTGTGTACAGAATCATTTGAATGAATCTTGCTCTTTACACATACATTCTCTACCCTTAAAACTTCATCCTTTGGATTTGCCGGAACTTTATCTACAGCAAATTTTACATTACGACCAACCATCATTGAAGACAGTTCCTCTTTGGTGGTGTTTGCAACATCTACTGTTCCGATATATTTTCCCTTTCTAAGAATAGAGCATCTGTCCGCAACCTCCATGATTTCATTGAGCTTGTGAGTAATGAAAAGAATTGATTTACCTTCAGCAGCTAAATCCTTCATGATTTTCATAAGCTCATCAATTTCCTGTGGTGTTAGCACAGCAGTAGGCTCGTCAAATATAAGAATGTCATTATCTCTGTAAAGCATCTTGAGAATTTCCACACGCTGCTGCATACCAACAGTGATATCCTCAATGAGTGCATCAGGGTCTACCTTGAGATTGTACTTGTTAGACAAATTCATGACTTTTTGGCGTGCCTCAGCCTTTGTCAAAAATCCGAATTTGCTAGGTTCTGAACCTAAAATAATATTGTCTAGAACCGTAAAGATATCAACCAGCATGAAGTGCTGATGCACCATTCCTATGCCTAAATCAGTAGCATCATTTGGATTGCTAATCTTTACCTCTTTGCCATCCTTTTTGATGACACCTTTCTCTGGAGTATACAGTCCAAACAACACGCTCATAAGTGTGGACTTTCCTGCTCCGTTCTCCCCGAGAAGTGCATGAATTTCTCCACGTCTTAACTGCAAAGTGATATCATCATTTGCAATTATACCTGGAAATTCTTTTGTAATATGCAGCATCTCAATTACATAATCTTCCATCGCAA
>CAMNPQ010000120.1 GCA_946548305.1 uncultured Pseudobutyrivibrio sp. | reverse complement strand
TCTGACCATTGGAATCTGGTGTTTGAGGTTGAAAAGGATTCGTATGATTCCCTGCAGGAAGAAAGCTATTTGAAAATAGAATTCCTTGAGGATGAAGTTGAAACATGGACCAATTTGAGCTTTGCTGAAAAAGCAGGTAAATATTATTTAGTATTAGGACTTGATGATTCCATGGACAGGTATGCTGATTCGCGTTTTGTCCATGTAAAGATAATAAATAACAATATATCGGGATTAAAAATACCTAATTCTTCAATTGTTAATAAAGACTTTTTTACAATTCCAAAGGACTATATGGTTCAGGGAAACAATGATGATGAGGCAGGTTTTTTGCTAAAATCAGCAGGTGAAAATGTGTATATAACCCCAACTATCTATTATGAGACAGACGAATACTACTATGTGGACAACGAGATTTTGAATAGAGGGGACAAGCTAGTCAAACCAAATTCAAATGATACCTACGTGATTGGCTCAAATATGGGCACTCTTCAGGGTGTTTATAATGTTAATAAGGGCTATGCTATATTCAAGCAGATTGAAATCCTTTACCAAAATGATGATTACTCAATTATAAAGACGGGTACAACCTATGGAATTTCAATGTATGACCATATAGTTTTACAGGGTAACGAAGTAGAAGAAAATACAATAATAAACTAAAAATATTTGAGGAGCTAATATGAGAAAAGAAGAATTAATCAATAATTTAGCTGATGTTGAAAGAAGAGTGCAGGAAGCATGTAAAAGAGCTGGGCGCGACAGAAGTGAAGTGGTGCTCATAGCTGTAAGTAAGACAAAGCCTGTGGAGGATTTACAGGTTATTTATGACGCTGGAATCAGAGAATTTGGTGAGAACAAGGTTCAGGAGCTGACAGGGAAAATCCCTGAGATGGCTGATGATATTTCCTGGCATTTAATTGGTCATCTACAGCGAAATAAAGTTAAATATATTGTGGATAAAGTAAAGCTGATTCATTCTGTAGATAGCTATAGACTTGCCGAAGAAATAAATATTCAGGCGAAAAAGCATGGTGTAGTTGTACCCATATTAATAGAGGTAAATGCTGCAAATGAAGCCACCAAATTCGGTGTGAAGCTTGAAGAAGCAAAGCAATTATGTGAAGAGATTTCTCATTTGGATGCTGTACACATTGAGGGCTTAATGACCATAGCACCAAATGTTGTGGTTTCAGAAGAAAATCGTAAGATTTTTCACAAAATAAAGGATTTATCTGTTGACATAGCAAAGGAAAACATTGATAATGTAGATATGAGAATATTATCTATGGGTATGACAAATGATTTTGAAGTTGCCATAGAAGAAGGTGCTACTCATGTTAGAGTTGGTACCGCCATTTTTGGAGAGAGAAACTATAATATATAGTGAAGAGGAGTACGTGTTATGTTTGAGAGAATGCTTGATGCTATGCACCTTAGTGATGACTATGATGACGATTACGAAGACGATTATTATGACGAAGAGGAAGAGAAATCTTCTTTCTTTAACAAGTTTTCAAAAAATAATGACGAAGAAAAACGTCCTATTCTGAATAAACCTTCAGAAAAAGAATCTAGAGCAATTAAACCTGCGCCTAAGATTACACCTATGAGAAACAAAGGGAAAGGAACCGTTATGGAGGTTTGTGTAATTAAGCCATCATCTTTTGAGGATGCAAGAGAGATTTCAGAGACACTGTTAGCAGACAGAACTGTTTTACTAAATATGAAGGGCTTGGATTTAGGTGTTGCACAACGTATAATAGATTTCACTTGTGGTACATGCTACGCAATTGACGGAAATCTACAGCGTATTGAGGATTATATTTTTATTATTACACCTGCAGGAGTTGAGTTATCTGGTGATTTGGCAGGAATCGTTGATGCCTTTGACTTCACAGGAATTCAAACTGGCTTTTAGAGTTTTTAGCACCAGACTGTTTCAGGTCTGGTGTTTTTATTTAATTATTTCAGGAGATATAATGGTATGAAGGACTTAAATATTAATTACGAAGACAAACCATGCTATAACATTTGTTTTAGACCAGACTTTACAGATTTACTGGACACCTTTAATTCCAACGTAAATCGTCAATATGACAACATATGTATTGTTTCAGATTCAAATGTAGCTAAGTTATATTTATCAGAGGTTATATCTGTTTTTAAGCAAACTAATAGTAATGTGTGTTCCTTTAGTTTTGATGCCGGTGAAGCCTCAAAAAATCTTAACACTGTAAACATGCTCTATGAGCAGCTTATACTAAAAAGATTTACCAGAAACTCCTTGCTTGTAGCTTTAGGTGGAGGTGTTGTAGGGGATTTAACTGGCTTTGCTGCCGCTACATTCCTACGTGGGATTGATTTCATACAGATTCCTACAACCCTGTTATCCCAGGTAGACAGTTCTGTGGGAGGAAAAACAGGTGTTGATTATAAAGGCTATAAAAACATGGTGGGAGCATTTTATATGCCTCGCCTGGTTTATATGAATCTTGAAACCTTAAAATCCCTGGATGATTACAATTTTGCCTGTGGTATGGCTGAGGTTATAAAATCTGCCTTGATAGCTGATTGTAATTTTTACTATTGGCTGAAGGTGAATCATGATTCAATTATTAAAAAGGACTATGAGTCACTTTTGTATATGGTAAGAAAATGCTGTGAGATAAAGGGTCATGTTGTAGAAATAGATCCAAAGGAAAAGGGCATTAGAGCTCATCTTAATTTTGGTCATACTTTGGGCCATGCTATTGAAAAGCTTAGCAACTTCAAGCTTGGACATGGACAATGTGTATCTATTGGTATGGTATGCGCAATGCATTTATCTAATAAATTAGGATACACAAGTGATTCAGATACAGAAGATGTAATAAATACTTTAAAAGCCTTCGATTTGCCTGTTAGCGTTTCAGATTTATCGTCAGATGATATATTAGCCGCTTCAAAGTCTGATAAAAAAATGAATGGCTCAAAAATAAAATTTATTGTTTTAAAGTCTTTGGGTGAAGCAGCCACTTACATGGATTTCACAGATGAGGACTTAAAATATAGCATAGAACAGGTATTAGTTTAATGAAAGAACGAAAAAATATATTTTTTATATGTCTGGATATTTTAATAATATGCTTATTAGTATTCCTTGACCAGATAACTAAATTGGGTGCAATAAATTTTCTAAAGGACAAGGATGATTTTACCATCATAAAAGGAGTGCTAAGCCTGCATTATCTAGAAAATACTGGAGCAGCTTTTTCTCTGCTTGAAGGAAAGCAGCTTTTATTTTCTATAGTAACTCCTGTATTTGGTATTGTATTACTGTATATAATGATTAAAATTCCAAAAAGTAAAAAGTTTTTGCCTTTAAACTATATTATTGTATTTTTAATAGCTGGGGCTGTTGGAAATTATATCGATAGAATCATGAATCATTATGTGGTGGATTTTATCTATTTTTCTTTGATAAATTTCCCGGTATTTAATGTGGCGGATTGCTATGTTACAGTTTCTGTGATAATACTTTTTATACTAATCATATTTTTCTATAAAGACGAAGATTTGGATTATTTAAAGCAATGCTTAAGGATAAAAAATAATGGATGAATATAATCTTTCAATTGAAGATATTTCTGATTCAGGCATTAGAATAGATAAATATCTGGCCACAGCTTTGCCGGAAAAATCCAGAAGCTACTATCAAAAAGCCATTGATAGTGGTTTTGTTTTAGTAAATGGAAAACAGGTAAAATCTAAGTACCAGACATGTATTGGGGATGAAATAGTCTTAAGCATAGAACCAGTCAAAGAAATTAATATAGAACCAGAAGATATTCCCCTTGATATACTATATGAGGATGAGGATGTCATTGTGGTAAATAAGCCAAAAGGAATGGTTGTACATCCTGCTCCTGGGCACTATTCAGGAACATTAGTAAATGCCCTTATGTTTCATTGTAGAGATTCCTTGTCGGGGATAAATGGCGAGATAAGACCTGGCATAGTCCATAGGATTGATATGAACACCACAGGCTCTCTATTAGTATGTAAGAATGATAAAGCACACAATGATATTGCATCTCAGATAAAGGTACATTCTATAAACAGAATATATAATGGAATAGTCCTTGGTAATTTTAAAGAGGATTCTGGCACTATTGATGCACCTATAGGACGCAACCCAAAAGACAGAAAGAAAATGGCTGTTGTAAATGATGGAAGGGAAGCTATTACTCATTTTCAGGTTTTAGAACAATTCAAAGGATGCTCCTTTGTTCAGTTTAAATTAGAAACGGGAAGAACCCATCAGATACGTGTTCATATGGCTCATATAGGACATCCACTACTTGGAGATGATGTATATGGGAAGTCTGTTAAAAATCTCATAGGGCAGACTCTTCACGCTAAAACTATAGGCTTTATTCAGCCCACTACTAAAGAATATGTAGAGGTTGATGCACCTCTTCCAGATTATTTTGAAAAACTACTAACAAAATACAGAAAGGAAATTAATTAATATGGAAAGATACGAATACATTCCAAAAGGCGTGTGTGCCCGTAAAATCAATTTTGACCTTGAGGATGGAAAATTATACAATGTAAAATTTGAAGGGGGCTGTGCTGGAAATACAGCCGCTATTAGTAAGCTTCTTGAAGGAGCTGATGCCCAAAACACTGTACAAATTCTAAAAGGAAATCTGTGTGGTTTTAAGGGCACCAGCTGCGCTGACCAATTGGCATTAGGAATAGAACAAGCATTACAGGCGGCATTATAAGTCCTTTTTACTAAAATCTACTGCATTTCTTGCCTGCTTTTTATGTTCGTCTTCAATAGCTGCATAATAATCTATGGTGGTATTGATATTTTCATGACCTAATACATCTGCAACTAATCTGATGTCTCCAGTTTCACGATATAGAGCAGTACCATAGGTGCTACGCAGCTTATGAGGCGTTATTTTTTTATTAGGAACTACAATTTTTGCATATTTCTTTACCAGATTTTCTATGGCATCTACACTGATTCGTTTTCCCTGTAATGAATAGAAGAGAGCTGATTCATGGCCTTCCACAGGATTTATGTATTCCCGCTCACCATTAATATAGTCTTGTAAGGTGTCGGCAACCTCTTGATTGAAGTAGATTACATCCTGTCCTCCACCTTTTCGAACAATTGTTAAAGAATTAACATGGAAATCTACGTCATTTAAATCTAAGCCATTGCATTCGCTTACACGAATACCTGTATTCAACATAAGTGTAAGTATGGCTAAATCACGCCCACGCGTCCTTTGATTATATTTTCTTTGGCGTTCAGAGGTATAGGCATTTCCCTGGTCAATTGCAGCTAAAATTGATTGAACTTCATAGTTGTTCATTCGAATGATATTTTTGTCTTTTTTTAACTTAGGCAATTCAACCATAGCTGTTGGATCGTCATCTATATTATGTCTAACATGATGATACTTAAACATACCACGTAAAGGAGACATTTTTCTTGCTATAGCCTTTTTATCATTTTCGTGTTGTTCACCATCTACATTGAGTTCCAGGTAGCGTTGATATTCAACAATATCATCTGCGGTGATTTTATTTAGAATAGCATAATCAATTTTTTTAAGGTCTGAACCATCAATTATAGGGTTGGATGCACCTAAAAAACGAAAAAAAGTAAGCAAGTCATAACAATATGAAATCAATGTGCTAGGCTGTGTAGTTTGTTCCTTTGAATAAATATAATCTGAAGCACATTTAGGAAGCTGAGCAATCAATTCCCTTAGTTTGATTTTTTGATTTTTGATTTTATCTTTGTAAAACTGTGAGTCCTTACCCATATTATAAGCCTTTCTATCTACTATCTATCGGATAAACAGATATTTATCCGATAGATATATTTTACTCTCTTCTGTTGAAATTTGTCAATAGTCAGTTAATATGGCAGTTAATATGGCAAAAATGATTTATTCCGCAGAGCCGACGAGCTAATCAAGCTTGATTATACTAATGATGATTACGAACCTGAGCCATAAAAGTCAGGTTCGTTTTTCTTATTACACCATAGTTCTTTTCATCAAAGCCCTGAGGCAATCTGAATCTATCACCTTTGAAGCAAGTCCAAATTCAATGGCTTCCTCAGCATTAAAGTAACTATCGGACATGGTCACCTTTGTGACCTGCTTCACAGTCTTACCAGTTCTTTCTGCAATGATAGAAACGAGTCTTTCATTTACCTGTTCTAACTGCTTCAGTTCCTGCTCAATCTCAAAAGGCTTCATACCGCCCATCTCGCGATGCCCCCAGCTACAGTCATGAATCATTACCTTACTGCTAGGAAGCATTAGACGCTTATCCTTATCGCAAGCCAGGAGAATAATACTTCCCATACTTGCAGCTATCCCTGTCACCACTGCAGTGACTGGGCTTTTCATTAATCTAATTGTGTCGTAAACAGCAAGTCCTGAGCCAACATCCCCACCTGGAGAATTGATGAACAATGTAATTGGCTGTGTGTTGTCCTCTGCTTCCAAATAAAGGAGCTGCTTGATCAAATTATTGCAAGAGGCATCATTCACTTCCCCCACAAGAAAGATTTTCCTGTTCTTTAAGAACACATCATCAATTGGTACTGGCTGTGGTCCTCTAACTGAATCTAAAATAATATTTGGCATTTTGTATCCCCTTTCCTTACTTTGTTTTGATGTATTCATTGTATCAGGGCATAAAAATGGACTTCGTAATATTTACGAAGTCCCATGTAACTATTTCAAATGCGCCTGGTCATCATAATAGATATCATGAAAATCTGGATTCCTTTTCTACATATCAGCCAGCATAAACAAACCCTTACAAATCTCTTCCCCGTGCTCTGCCCAATACTCGACTGGGAAGTGGAGAGTGTCACGCACATGAATGTCATTGAAATCGCATAAGTGAATCAATGCCATTTCCAAAGGTCTATTGGTAACAGTGTTAGAAGGAAGTTCGAAACGTATTGCATATTTTTTATGGGCTGGATCCTTATACACCGCAAGATCTTGTTCATCCAAGATCTGTGAAACTGGCTTCATTTGCTTCGCAGCAGTTATTACTGCATCAATTGTATCACAAACAATATAATAATCATTCGATGATGTGTGCCACTTCACGGAGATTACCACGTTATTATCAGGCGACTGGCTTGTATTCGTGATTGATGCTTCCGAATCTGCCGGAATACATTTCTGTTCTTTCAATTCATTCATTGTAAAATCAACTAAACCTTGAAGTGTTTTATCAATTGTTTCCTGGTCTACAACCTCTTCTTCAAGAAGTTTTACTTCAACCTGGTAAGTTCTCATGCCTGTCTGTCTGATTGCCATTTCTCTTTTGTTTGTCATAAATAATACCTCACATTCTTAATGGTATTTGTAGTTTCCTTTTTCCTTTAGGCTGGAACATCCCTGTAAGTATTTCAAGGCTTTGATTTAACTATAAAATCAAGAAACCTTATAAGCTGAAGCCGCTTACAGTCACTGTCGGTGAACTATCCCCCACCCACCGACCGGGGAGCATGTTATGAAGTTGTAACTCAAGCATGTGCACATTATATCAGGATACAAAAAAGGACCTCGTAAAATTTACGAGATCATCTTTAAAAATTTTTTCATTGAAACTCATATATGCTTTCTATTTTAATCAAACCAATCATCAATGTCACATGGCATTTCTCTGACTTGGAATCGAACTTCTTCAATATAAGCGAAATCAGTTAAACAAGCGAGCAACTCGCCGTTGTAATCCTTAGAACCATATTTACAAGCATAGCCTATTGCTTTTACACTTTCTAAGCTAAGTGGATAAGTTTCTTCAGTCCTAGCGTCTCTTAGACGAGCAAAATCCTCGAGATTTACTGGAATCTTGATCCCTTTTTCGTGTAGATATTCAAAGTACTCATATAAGTAGTTTAATCCACTAGCAAGATTACCACCGAATCCAAGACTATGTGTTACATCCTCTCGAATGTCTTCAGGAATATCAGACACCTTACAAGGACCAAGCTTAAGATTCTTTATTTCATCAAACTGAGTAATATCGAAATAATCTGGTCTTTCGTCCTGTTCAACAAGTTCTCGGGCGGTTTTGCCAGTTCTTTCTTCGATGCGCATTTTAAAATTTTCCATATTATTTAAACTATTGTTCATAATAATCTTCCTTTCACTAAACAATGAATTAACATCAATTACAAATTTCCTTTAGGCTGGAACATCCCTGTAAGTATTTCAAGGCTTTGATTTTCCTATAAAATCAAGAAACCTTATAAGCTGAAGCCGCTTACAGTCACTGTCGGTGAACTATCCCCCACCCACCGACCGGGGAGCAAATATGAAGATGTTTCTTAAGCATGAACACATTATATCAGGGCACAAAAAAGGACCTCGTAGAATTTACGAAGCCTTTTACCGTGTGCACTTCTTAATGCTGCAATCCGCAGCCTTCGAAATATTTCTGAATCGCCCATTCCA
>CAMNPQ010000119.1 GCA_946548305.1 uncultured Pseudobutyrivibrio sp. | reverse complement strand
CTGTCAAAAGAAAATAAATCAATTGTTCTGGTAGACATGACAGAGCTGTAATTGATATAATCGAATAGTTAATAACGGATGAAGCCTTTGTATGTTTGTACAAAGGCTTTGACTTTTGTTAATTTTAAAATTAATTTCCGAGGGAGCTTGTTGATTTTGGGAAAAAATTTAATTATCACGGAGAAACCATCTGTTGCTAGAGACTTTGCTAGAGTTTTAAAGGTATCAGGCAATCAAAATGGCTACATAGAAAATAATGAATATGTCATAAGCTGGTGCTATGGTCATTTGGTACAAATGGTTTATCCAGAGGAATATGATATTAAATATAAAAACTGGAATTTGGATGATTTGCCATTTCTGCCAAAGGACTACAAATATGGAGTAGTGGAATCATCCAAGGATCAGTATAAGGTTGTTAATGGGCTTCTTCATAGAGAGGATATTGATACTGTTTACTGGGCAGGTGACTCGGGAAAAGAAGGACAAACAATCGAAGAAAATATTAGAAACTATGGCGGTGTCCGTGCGGGGATGAAAGAGCTTCGCGTGTGGATTGACTCCCAGACTGATGATGAAATCCTGCGTGGTATCAGGGAAGCCAAGCCAATGAGCGATTATGCAAAGCTAGGTGCTTCTGGAATAATGCGTACAATTGAGGACTACAGCCTGGGTATCAATTTCTCTAGAGCCTTATCCGTAAAATATGGAAGACTTATAAATGATGCGGCAGCTACCACAAGCTATTCTGCAATTGCCATAGGGCGAGTCATGACTTGCGTACTTGGTATGGTTGTAGAGAGGGAACGAGAAATACGTAATTTCAATGAAGATCCATTTTTTAAGGTGATTGGAAAGTTTTCGGAGGTTAATTTTCCAGCTGAATGGAAAGCAGTAGATTCCTCAAAGTATTTCGAGTCACCATTGTTATATGGAGATAAGGGCAATGGCTTTAAGGAAAAGGCTAGTGCTGAAAAATTAATAAACGATTTAACTAACAAAGCCGCTAAAGTGTCTGACAGGGATAGCGGTATATCAAAAAAGAAAGCACCATTACTTTTTAACCTGGCAGAATTACAATCGGAGTGCTCAAAGCGTTTCAAGATTTCTCCTGCTCAAACCCTGGATATAATTCAAGAGCTATACGAGAAAAAATACACTACATATCCTCGTACTGATGCCAGAGTGCTTACAACTGCAGTTGCAAAGGAAATAAATAAAAATCTCAATAAACTTCAATCCTATGGTCCTACTGCAAAGTTTGTGCATGAAATATTAGCAGACAGGAAATACATTGGCATAGAAAAGACCAGCTATACTGATGACTCTAAGGTTACTGATCATTATGCAATAATTCCTACAGGACAGTGCAACGGCATAGAAAATCTGTCTGGAATCAGTCAAAAGGTATATGACCTTATAGTCAGACGTTTCCTTTCTATTTTCTATCCACCTGCAGAATACAAAAATGTCAAGGTCACTATAGATATAGATAATGAAAAATTCTTTGCAGGAGCTAAGCTTTTGATTAAGCCAGGGTATTTAGAGATTGCTGGAATCCCCAAAGCAAAAGATTCCTCTGACAGCGAGAACACAGATGGTGAGGATTCCGAGACAAATGAGGATACCTTTTCAAAAGAGGACTTCATAAAGTTTGTGGAAGAAGTAAATGTAGGAGATGAAATAAATGTAAATGGCTTTGAGCTAAAAGAAGGTAAAACCTCTCCACCTAAAAGATATACCTCAGGTTCACTTATTCTTGCAATGGAAAATGCAGGTAAGCTCATAGAAGATGAGGAGCTTCGTGAACAGATTAAAACTACAGGTATTGGTACATCAGCTACTCGTGGAGAAATCTTAGAGAAGCTGGTACGAATCGGCTATCTGAATCAAAACAATAAGACTCAGGTCATTTCCCCGGAAAGACTAGGTGAAATGATTTATGAGGTAGTGCGCCTTACTACACCAAGCCTTCTCAAGCCTGAACAGACAGCCAACTGGGAAAAGGGACTTGAAGGTATCATTAATGGTTCTGTAGAGTTTGCTGATTATCGTCATGAGCTGGAGGAATATATCCGCAGCGAAACTGAAAGCATGATAGAGCAGGACTTAACTGAAACTATTGCTCTTAATATAAATCAGTTTACCAGCAAGGATTCAAAGGGGCTTGCCACCAGAAAACCTCTTGGAATAAAATGTCCTGCCTGTGGTGGAGAATTGACAACCACATCCTTTGGATACGGCTGTAAAAACTATGCTAATGATGAAATTAAATGTAGGTTTAGCATTGGAACAATAGCTGGCGTGGATATTCCAGAAGATCAGTTTAAGAAACTGATTCTTGAGGGAAAGACTGATTTAATAGAAGGCTTTAAAAGCAAATCGAATAAGCCTTTCAAGTCTGTGCTTAAGCTTGGCAAAAATGAAGATGGAGAATATAATGTAAGCTTCGATTTTTCCGAGACTCCTACAGAGTATTTGGAAGATTTGAAATGTCCTGTTTGTGGAGGAAGAATCGCTGTCACAGGATACGGCTTTGCATGTGAGCACCGTTTTCAGGAAGAAAATCAATGTTATTTTTCTGTTGGAGAGATTGCATCCAGAAAGCTTTCAGAGGAGGAGCTTAGAAAACTACTATCAGATGGAATTACAGATGTATTAACAGGCTTCAAATCTAAAACCAACCAAAAGTTTAGTGCAAAAATTCAGCTGAAAGAAAATGAAGAGGGAAAAAAGGTGTTAAGCTTTAATTTCGATGGAATAGAGGCGGAGAAGCTTGAAGGCTGCAAATGCCCTGACTGTGGTGGGGATATTCTGATTCGTCCAAGCGGATTCGGCTGTGCTAATTTCAGCTCAAAGGATGAAGGCTCCTGCAAGTTCTACATAGGAAAAACAATTGCAGGCAAAAGCATAAGTGGACAGGTGGCGACGGAGCTTCTTTTAAATGGAAAGACCGAGACGCTTAGAGGCTTCAAAGGAAAAACAGGCAAAAAGTTTGATGCAAGATTAGTTCTACAGAAGAATGAGGAAACCGGTAGGACAGAAGTGGTTTTTGATTTTGATGATGTTGAACCAAATTATCTTGGGGATGTTACCTGTCCTGACTGCCAAAGTAAAATCATAAAGACAAATTTTGGATTTGCCTGCGAAAAATATTTTGCAACAGAAAATAAGTGTGGTTTCGTATTAGGGGAAATTGCCTCTAAAAAATTAACAGATGCAGATGCAAAAGAGCTGCTAACCGAGGGACACACCAAAACCATTAGAGGTTTCAAAGGAAAATCCGGTAAAAAGTTTGATGCTTGCTTAGTCCTAAAGAAAAATGAGGAAACTGGAAAAACAGAGGTCGCCTTTGATTTTGATAATGTTGAAGCAAAGGATATAAAGGATGTAAAGTGCCCAATTTGTGGTGGGAAAATAGTTGTTACACCATTCGGATATGGTTGCAGCAATTATAATAAGGAAGATCCAGATAATTCCTGTGGCTTTAACATAGGACAAATTGCTGGTGTAAAGCTTAAAGAGCAGCAGGTTAAAGAATTGTTAAAAGAGGGTATAACATCTACTATATCAGGCTTTAAATCAAAGAAAGGTACAAAATTTGATGCTAAGTTAGCCTTGAATAAGGATGAAAATAATAAGGTTTCTGGAATCAGGTTTGTCTTTGAAGACGAAGAAAAGGTTTTAGAGGGATTACAGTGTCCTAAGTGTGGTTCACCTATTGTCAAGAACCACTTTGGGTACAGATGTAAAAACAATATTCGAGACAACGTGGATAGCTGCAGCTTCTATGTAGGCAAGGTGGCTGGCGTAGATATTCCAGAGGAGCAATTTAGAAAACTTATTCTTGAAAAGAAAACAGATGTTATCACTGGATTTTTAAGTAAAAAAGGCTTATTCTTTGATGCGAGAATAAAACTAAACGATGAATTCAGAACAGAGTTCGAGTTTGAAAACTACAATGGTCAACAATAAAAAGAATGGAGTATAAGATGGAACAGTGTAAAATTAAATCAATGTATAATTTAGATGAAACTATCGCAAAGGATTTATTTGAAGGTAAGGAATATCCATGGGAAGTGCTTCCTGAGATTTCTGATTTTATTAAGAAGCTGGGAGAGACACTAGATTCTGAGAAGTTTGAAAAAAGAGGCGAGGATATATGGGTAGCTAAGTCTGCAACAGTTTTTGATTCTGCATATCTTCATGGACCTCTTATTATTGATGAGGATGCTGAGGTTAGACAGTGTGCATTTATCAGAGGTTCAGCTATTGTGGGAAAGAATTGTGTAGTAGGAAATTCTACTGAGCTTAAGAATGTGGTTTTATTTAATAATGTTCAGGTTCCTCACTACAACTATGTAGGCGATTCTGTATTAGGCTATAAATCACACATGGGTGCTGGAAGTATTACTTCTAATGTAAAACAGGATAAGACACTTGTGGTTGTAAAAGCCAGGGATGGAGAGAAAATTGAAACAGGATTGAAGAAATTCGGTGCTATGCTCGGTGATAATGTAGAAGTAGGCTGTAATTCGGTACTAAATCCTGGCACCGTAGTATGTCCTAGGTCAAATATTTACCCATTATCTCCAGTTAGAGGCGTGGTTGAAGCTGATAGCATTTTCAAAAGTCAGGATAATATTGTAAAGAAGAATAATTAACTGATTGAGCGAGGCAATTTTGCCTCGCTCTTTTATATATATGGCATATTTGCTAAAATAGATACAGATTATTATTTTAGGGAGGAAAGAGACATGGGATTAATACAAGCTTTTAAAGGTTCGGTATCAGGGGAACTTGCAAATCAATGGAAAGAGTTTTTTGTGTGTGACTCAATGACTGGAGACACTCTCATAAAAAGAGCAGAACACAAAGTATCAGGTAGAAGCTCTAATACTAAAGGTGATGCAGATGTTATCACAAAAGGCTCAGCTATCATAGTCAACGAGGGGCAGTGTGCTATTTTAGTAGACAGCGGAAAAATTATAGACGTAGCCGCTGAGGCAGGTGCCTATGAGTGGGATGAAAATGGTGAACCATCAATTTTTGCGGGTGATTTTGCTGATGTGTTTAAAGCCTTTGGCAGAAGATTTACTTTTGGAGGAGAAAAGCCAGTTCAGCAAAGAGTATATTTTGTAAACACAAAGGATATAGTTGGCTTAAAATTTGGCACACCTTCACCTATTCCATTTAGAATTGTGGACAACAACATCGGCTTTGATTTAGATACAACTCTTAAATGCAATGGAAACTACAGCATGAAGGTTTCTGACCCTACACAGCTTTATGTAAATCTGGCAGGTAATGTGAAGGATGAATATACAGTGGAGGACATCCAGGATCAGCTGAGAGCTACATTCATTGCGGCACTTCAGCCAGCATTGGGAAAGCTTTCTGCTTTAGGTGTACGTCCATCTGGCATTCCAAGCTATACAAAAGAAATAACTGAAGCCATGAATGAGGAACTGGATCAGGAATGGACAGATAAATATGGTCTTGCCATTACATCAGTGCAAATTCTTGCTACAGTTATTCCAGATGAGGATGCTGCTACACTTAAAGAATTACAAAAATCTGGTGCTCTTAGAAACCAGGCTATGGCTGGGGCTACTCTTGTTCAGGCTCAGGCTGAAGCCATGAAAAATGCTGCAAGTAATCCTAATGGAGCAATGATGGGCTTCATGGGAATGAATATGGCTATGCAGGCAGGTGGAGCAAATGCCAATGATTTATTAAATGCTGGAGCTGTAGCTGGTAATGGAATGCAACAGGGTGTCGTGCAACAGGCTGGTCAGCCTCAAACAAATCAGGGAGGATCTAGATGGTTTTGCCCAAATTGCGGAAATGAAAACTATGGCAATTTCTGTGTAAATTGTGGAACAAAGAGACCATAGTTAGGAGAGAAGAATATGGCGACAATGTTTCCCTGCCCAAGTTGTGGAGGGCAGCTTAAATTTTCACCTACAAATATGCAAATGGTCTGTAATTCTTGCGGACAAAATGTGAGTCCTTGGGAATACAAAGCTAATAATATTGACAACGAGACAGGTATAGACACAAAGATTTATACCTGTCCTAATTGTGCTGGAGAAATTCAACTTATTGATAACGATGGCATGGAATTTTGTCCATATTGTGGCACTCAAACTACCATGCAGGAGCATTTTTCCCATGCAGGTACTCCCAAATATATTTTGCCTTTCTTTCTTGATAAAAGAGATGCCAGGGATAAATATATTAATGAAGTGAAAAATATACATTTTGTTCCTGATGGGCTAAATATTGATGAAAATATTGATAAATTAGTAGGACTTTATACCCCGTATTTTCTGTATGAGTATTCCATCAAGGATAATGTTTCCTTTGTAGGAGAACAAACAACTGAATCTGGAGATTATGAGATTACAAAGGAATCCAGGTTTAATGTAAATCTTGACGTGGATGCTATGAAAGTTCCCTTTGATGGCTCACAAACCTTTGATGACAATGTATCAGGAGCTATTAATCCATTCCCTTTAAAAGAGCTTCAAGAATTCAGTCCTAATTTTTTAGCTGGTTTTTTTGTTGAAAATTCTACCGTGGATAAAGAAATCTATCTGCAGGATTCCTTGGATGAAGCCAGGAACGATTTGACCGAGAAGGTGAAGGCTAGAGCAAATGGATACCATATCAATAAATCAGAAGACTCGTCCATAGCTGCAAAGATTGAAAAGGATTTGAAGTATCAAGGGTGCGAAGGTGCCTATCTTCCTGTTTATTTTATGACCACAAGAGACTCAGATAGAGTAGCTTATGCAGTAATTAACGGTGCTTCTGGTACAGTTTACTCTGATATGCCTATTGATAAAAGGAAAATGTACGGCACAGCTATAGTCATTTCTATTGCTATTTTTGTCATCCTGTTCTTAAGTAGTTTCATATTTAGCTTTAGCTACAGGATAAAAAATCTTTGCGGGTTTGCAGCTTTGGTATCATCCTTTATTGCATATTACGGGGCAACTATAGCAGATAGTGTCTATCGACGGGATAATCATTTGGACGACAAGGGCTATTTTAAAAGTAATGATGCTGTTACAAATAATAAAGTAAAGCCAGCGAAAAAAAAGGTAAAGAAGAAAGAAGCCAAAACACAATCTATGAAAGCAACACTTTCTGGTGTAGGAGCTGTAGTCTTGTTTTTACTATTCAAAGGCTATGCTTTGATTTTAGCATTTATTTTTTATGTGATAGAAAACGGAAGGACTATTTTAGGGATTGCTGGCACTATTTTAATGGTTGTTGTGTATATAGCGAGCTTTGTTTTTATAATAAAAGGCTTTAGGGCTGTTCATGGAGGACGAAAAAAGGTTCTCATATTAGGCTCTTTGGGGTGGCTTGCAGCACTAATCATTAGACTGGTTGACTTGCCAAATGACGTCATTTATTACAGTGCATTATTGATTGTCTTTGGGATAATTGTAGTATCTATTGACAGCATTGTGGGAGAGTACAATAGGCTTGCTACCCATCCTTCTCCACAATTTTTGAAGAAGGGAGGTAAGCTTGAAAATGCAAAAAATTAAATATTCTATATTTATTTTTGTAGTATGCATGTTGCTTCCTGTTTCTGTACAGGCTAAATCTAACGTTAAGATTATGGATGAAGCTGATTTATTAAGTAGTGATGAATATGTTCAGCTGGAAGCTTACCTGGAATCCTTAGACAGCGACTATAATTATTTTGTAGTTACCACAGACGAAGCGCATTATGGCAAGAGCGAAGATGATATACTCTATAGCTACTATACACAAAGCTATTTATCAAATGCTGATGGGGTGGCTTTTCTTATAGATATGTATAATAGGGAATTATATTTGTCTGGCTATGGAAAAGCGAAATACGATATAAAAAGCTCTGATGCATACGATATAACTGATAATGTGTACAGATATGCTTCAAATGCAGATTATTATCAATGCATTTACAATACTATTAGTCAATGCAACACATTAATAAATGACGGAATGATTCTCCGTCCAATGCGTATTATTATTACAGCACTTGTCTCTATTATATTAGGATTTTTGCTGGTATTTCTAAAGGCAGTCAAGGAACGCTCAAAGGTGCAAACCATCACGCCTTCAGAACTACTTTTGGTTGGAGCCTCAATAGGAGCAACATCTACCCTTTTAAATACCACCCGAAGACGAATAGCTTCAGCTGGGAGTGTATATAGCGGTGGAAGCTCTGGAGGCGGCGGCTTCAGTGGCGGAGGTGGAGGGGGCGGCGGCCATTCTGGTGGCGGGCACCGCTTCTGGTGATTTAGATAAATTTTTAACAAAAATACAAAAGAATACTTTACTAAGTCGCTTGAAAGTGAGAAAATGTTATCAATAACGCACAAGTTGCGTGGATATTTGTCATTAATGTAGTAGCAATATATTAATGGTATTTATGAACGAAGAAAGGAGTTCTACAATGATTTACACAAAAGAAGTAGAAAACATGTGTCCTGTA
>CAMNPQ010000118.1 GCA_946548305.1 uncultured Pseudobutyrivibrio sp. | reverse complement strand
GTCGACTTCAAATTTATACCCCATGCCCCAAATAGTCTTGATGTAATTTCCCTTATCGTCTAACTTACTGCGTAATTTCTTAACATGAGTATCAATAGTTCTGGCATCTCCAAAGTAATCATAATCCCATACATGATTAAGGATTTTTTCTCTGGAAAGTGCTATACCCTCATTATTTATAAAGTAATATAAAAGCTCGAATTCTTTAACTGACAGCTCCACTGGATTGCCGTCATTTGTAGCAACATGAGCATCCACATCAAGCTGTATGCCACCAGCTGCAACTACTCTCTTTCCAATAGTATCATCTGTGCTTCTGCGAAGTACAGCGTTTACTCTAGCCATAAGAATCTTTGGTGAAAATGGCTTGTTGATGTATTCATCTGCACCAAGCTCAAAGCCGTTTAACACATCATTTTCTTCACCCTTTGCTGTAAGCATTAATACAGGAATTGAAGATGTTTCTCTGATTTCTTTTAAAACAGCAAAGCCGTCTACCTTTGGCATCATTACATCTAGTATGATAAGTGAAATCTCACTGTCCATATAGAACATGTCCAATGCCTGCTCGCCATTTTCTGCTTCGATTACATCGTAATCTTCCCTGACAAGATAATCTCTAATTAACTTCCTCATTCGGCTTTCATCATCAGCCACAAGAATTTTGTTTCTCGACATAACACTAACCCCATCCTTGAATAATTATTGTTGATTAAGTTCTTTTTCCTTGACAGCCGCCTCTCTCTCAGTAAGCTCCTGCTCCCATGCTGAATATTTATCAATTAATTTTTCCTCGTAATCGAGAATCGTAGGACTATTTATAGTGGAATTCACATAAAACATACCTGCAACGCATAAAATTAATGTGATACACAGAACCAATAAAATCTTATTAACTAATTTAAGTTTATTTATTTGAGCCTTTAAGTCCTGTGGAACTGTCCCGACAGTTTTATCGGCTTTTTTATTTTTCGCTTTAGCATTTTCCTGCTTTTCATTTACAGCAGGTGGGATTTCTTCGGTTTTGTTATTAGGTTTTTCTTCACCTTCAAGTGAATATACCTCAGGAACTTCGCTTTCCTCAAACACGCCCGAAGCTATCAGGTTCTGCCTCAACTGGGATAAAAAACTCATTCCAATTTCAGTGGAAAACAGCCTTTGATTTAAGAGCTTTTTATAGACAGTCAGTACACCTTTTTCATCCGCATCTTTTATTTGACCTAATAAGTACTCTACTGCTTTTAGCTCTTTGGCGGCCTTCTTAGCTTTATTCTCATCCTCGAAAATATATCCACCAATATTGTATTTAGCCATATTAATCCTTTTGATAATCTCTGTTTAAAATTATTTTAGCAATTTATATTATAAAAATCCACAGTTTTTATTCAATTTTTGACAGACTATAAATCGCAAGAATCGTTCCACATAAGGTGATTATTACACTAATCCATAGTGTAGCGGAAACTGATGCAAACCTGAATAAAAATCCGCCAAACAGGCTTGTCACTAGATTGCCTATTGTCATTGCTATTGTCACAAATGCCTGACCTTTTACAGCATCCTTCTGTGGCATAAGCTCGTCTACGAAATGTACTGATGCCGGAATGTAGATTGCAAAGGATACTGCCTGAAACAGCATTCCCACATAAAGCATTCCAACTGATGCTGCAAGTGCCACAACAAATATTTTTATAAAATAAAATACTGCGGAAATCATGAGCAATTGCTTTGAGCTTAATCTGTCCTTCAATTTCGAAAAGAAAATCATAGCTGGCAATTCCACTATAGCCTGAAGTGCTAAAAGCCCTCCCACATCTGCTTCATCTCCGCCTACATTTACTGTGATTTGATATAAATAATTATTCAAAAGCAAGTGTCCGAAAATGAATCCGATTAACGCTACCAAAAACAGAAAAAACATTTTGTACTTATTTACAAAGCTTTTGATGTTGTCAGGTGAAAAGAAATTGTCATTTTCCTTTGCAGTGAAAGGGTCGTAGTCATTTGTCAATTCTTTTCCTGTAGCCTTAAGACAAAGGTGGATATAAATAATAGTTCCTGCAAATAAAGCAGATACTAAAAATCCCAAAACAGAAACAGCGGTTTCAGAAATAGCCTTCATCAGGTTTCCAGCAAGAAGACTCATGATAAAAAAGCAAAATGAACCTCCAGCCCTTGCTACACCATAGTTAGTCTTTATATCATATTTTTCAATATAGAAATTCAAGGCATTTAAAAATGGCTGAATTACCGTAGCCACCATTGCACCAATAAAAAAGGTAAAGCCAGTGGCAAAGCCTTTTCCTGTGGTAAAGCATGCAAACAACAAATCTAGGGTAGTAACCGCACCCATTATAAAAAGCACATCCACAACATTTATTTTAGAGGAACTGTCTGTGAAAACTGAAATGACCTGCTGTAGCAATGTGGCTACAAGATATGCCATAGCAAACAAAGCACCAATTCCAATGGTGGAATAGCCTCTATTTGATAAATAAGTAGACCCAAGGCTGACTGTGCAGCACACCATCATCCAATATAATCCTTGTGCAACAGCGTAAGCTATACTTACCGAATATTCCTTCGAATAATTTAGTTTTAAAACCATCCTAATAACTCCTCCCTGTTTACAGTTTTTTAAGCATCTATTTTTTTGCTGGAGCTGGTTCCGCAAAGCTTATCAACAGACTTTATAATTTCCTGAATCTCAGGCAGGTAGTGCTCATGGTTTGTCATCAGCCTGTCAATTTCGTCTCTTTCCTCCTGGACAATACGTCTGTGGTCATCCAGTCTGTCACGGATTTTTTTCCTGCGCACCACAAGCCTGTGTCTGCAATCAGCCATCTCCTGTCTGTCGATTAATGCATTGACCTGAGTGAGCCAGATTTTATCATCAGCAAGCCCCATATTGGAAAGGAGTCGTTCCAGTTTATTACTGTAAAATTCCAAATCCTCATTGTTTTCTATATAACGCCTTTGGTCTCTCACCTTGTCCTGGTATTGCTCCCAAACGTATTGCAGTTCCGCGGCATTATTCACGCTGTACCTGTCTTTGGAATATTCTACACTGTTTGTCACATTCACATATTTCATTCGCTCCACATTTAGCATACTGATAGCCTGATTCAAATGAACGATAGCCACTTTATTGTCTCTTGCGATGGCGTTTTGCCTGATAAAAACAAAAAATCCACTGACTGCGCAAATAAAAAGCACAATAATTACCCATATAGATATATCCATATTTGAAGCATTATAAAGGGTAAATAATAAAATTAAAAAAGTCATAAAAGCTGTCATAATTGCAATAGCCATATTTTTAAACAGCTTCACCTGAGCCTGAAGATCCTCACGCTCTATCTCCCATCTGCTCTTTTCCCCTTCCAGATAAGCCAGATTTCTTTTTAGCTTTGCCTGATAAATTTCATCCGCTGAAAATCTGTTTATGATTTCCGGCATATCTCTTTCATCATCGGAAATCACCTCAAATTGCTCGTCTGAAATGTTTCTTTGAATGGCTCTGGCATTGATGAGGTTTTGTTCCAGTTCACAAATCCTGGCTGCCGTTGTACGCAAATCCTTCGCCTTATCTCGGGGAAGATTTTCAATAGTTTTGATATCGTTTAAATATCTGGTGACCAGCCTGTATTCCATCTTTTGGCGTTCCATAGCCTTTGTAGATGCAATAATCTGTTCACAGGAATCTAAAATATAATGCTCAAGCTTTTTAGGGTCGTCCCAATTATCTATGCCCTCTATCTGGGTATAGACTCTATTAAATGCATCATCAATTCTAGCTGCTCTCTGTTCTTTTTTCTTTTTTCTGCTTGAAAAAATACCCATACATTTCTCCCCAAAAATGCTTTAACTAAATTCTACAGATTTTTATATAATCCTGTTTCCAGTTTGAAATCACATTATTTATGGTTTCTTTTGTTGTCTCATCTTCGTTTTTATAGAGCATATCATTTATAGAGCTGTCAAAGCCTACTATATCCTCCTTTTTAGTGGACCTTGAAACTATCTGTAAAACCTCCTCAACATCAGTTCTGGAAACCTGATATTTTGAAACGTATTCCTCAAATAACAGTTTGTCTTTGCCGCATCTGGCTGAAAATAAAAGCTGATACAAAGTTTGCTTGTTTTGATTTCTTTTGTAGCCCTCATCAAAGCAGCGGCAGGCTTCCTCAAAGAAAAACAGCTTAGCAAATGCACAGCCTAAATTATGATACACATCTCCTTCAACGGTTTTTGGCATCGTCTTTGCTATATCATCTGACAGAAGTGTCTCGTATTCATATATGGCATCCACCAGCTTTCCACCAGCCATAAGTCTGTCTGCCCTAAGCTTTTTTCTCTCAGCTTCTGATTTGTTTTCAAAGGTCGCAATGATAGCAAGTGCATCCTTTATTTCTTTGTTAGAGGCATAGCCATTAGCACTTAGGATATGACCTACAAAAATATGTAGTGGTGAATTGTTTAGCACCATAGTCTGCAATTCGTTGGCAAGCTTTGGCTGCTTTAATTCTCTTCCTATCCAGTTGCACAGTTCAGCATTCATAAGCTTTGTGGACAATAGATAGACATTGTTTAGCATGTAATAGCTAAGCTCCTCCAATGAATACACATTAAGAGAAACCTCGTCAATATAATAAGGCGTTGCCGCCATTGAATTTGCACAGTAAATTAAAGTACTCATGAAATTCCTTTCAATGTAATAGTGTGTTCCCAGCTCTTTCCAGATGAAGGAGATATTTCACCAAATCCCAAATCCGTAATTACGATAGAAACAGCCACATCAGAAACAGGACTTGCTTCGATACGAAGACGGGTGGTGCGATTCTCTCGTTTAGGCAAATCGGTCAGCTCCAGTATCTCAGTATGAGCCTCTCTGGATTCTGGTCTTTGAATAAAGAATTCTATTTCAGGGTCTCCATCCAAAATCACTTCGCACTCACCCTTGGCATCATACCAGCTTTCACCGGCATCAATCAGGGTAAAAAATTTCATCACATTATTCTCTAATATTTTTATTGAAAGATTAAGCTTTAAATCATTGTCACCTATATAAATAAATGGCCAATCTCTTTTTCCATCTTTAATGTAGCCTGCGTAGCAAGCCCCCTTAGAATAGAGGTTCTTCCCAAGGAATACCTTTCTTCCTTTGCACAGTCTAGAAAGGCTTTGCTTCATCCAGTCTCCATCAAAGCCATCTCCAACCAGATATACAGATGAGAAAAGCTTGCTTCCAAAAGTGTCTGCCACTATCTCATCAAACATCTCATCCTTGTTTTCATTTATGTCCCCATGATTTACCACATCTAGTGTGACAAGCTGAGGTCTGGTAGACTGATTTCGATTTAAGGTACAGGAAATCACATTATTTCCACTGTAATCAAATAGTGCCACTGAATATAAAAACAATTCCGGCTTTGCGGATAATGCGTAGTAATAAAAGCATTCGTTTCTGTCAACAAGGGCAAGCCTTGTTGCTTCGATATTTAGTTTTTCCACCACATAATTCATAAGCTCCATAACTTCTAAGTTAATCTGTGGTGTACATATAATAATTTTTTCCACCTCGCCCATGGCAGCCATAGGACCTGGTATAGAAAACAGTTTGTTGAAAAAAATCACAAGCAAATCCCTGGCAAAAAAAGTGGTGCCATCTAAATAGACCTGCTCGTTACCAAGTGCCTGATTATATAAATCCTCCACTAGGACAGCTTCCTTTGTCCTGCTTTTTTGTATAGCCTCTTCTCCAAAAAACCATTGCCCCATGCCTATACGTTTGCCAAGAGCTGTAGGTATAGAATAGTTCTCCTCACCTAAAACTGTACTGACAGTAGCAGGCTCATCCATATTTGATTTGTAAATACTAATTACCGTGCTCTTAGAACTGATATCTATTCCAAGATATGCTCCGCCAGTATTACTCATATTTCTATTCCTTTACAAAATACTAAATAAATCTTTGGTGACTGTATCCAGGCCCTGATAATTTTTCATAGCAGCAGCCAATTCCTGGTTTTCACCATACAGACTAAATCTGCTGATACTGTTCATGAGAGCAAACCTGCCAGCCTTGATTTCAGGCTCCTCGCTCATAACTATAGTATCACTTTTAAGCGGTTCTTCTGAAACATCATCACAGTATATCTCGTATCTGAGCTCGTCACCATAGAACAAAATAAACTGCTTTACATACAATCCGTCATACATCTCAATCATATCTTCCTCTACAGGAGACTGTCCATTTATGGAATATACGATATTAACGGATTTACGTTTTTCTGTGGTTATCTCTATGAAGTGCTTATCATAGAGGTGGTATTTAATTTTGAGCTTTTCACCACATTCGCTGAAAAATCCAAAATACTGATTTCTTAAAATAGCATCAGCCAAAAGCATATCCAGCATATCTGTTTCTTCATCATCCAAAGTTTTCAGCTGACACAGATGCTTTAGAAGAGCTATTCTCATACTTTCATTCACAGGCAGTGCCTTTTTATATCGATTGTAAATATGGGCAAAAATCGCCTCTGGAATGTCCTTGTGCTCAGATAAATATTCGTGGGCTTCAAATGTAAGGAAAGCCTCCACAATCATTTTGTTGTTGCGACGCAAATTGTAGGTGTCAAATATCTCCATTATGCCATCGCACAAAAATCCTCTGTACAATACCTGGGTAAGAATTCTCTCACCAAACTCCACCACGTCTTCCCCACGGGAGAATGCGTCATTGTAGATAGCCACCATAACATCAGTAGGTCCTACAAAATATTTAAGGAGATATTTTGTTACGTCCCCACTAAACATTCCATTTTTAGCAAGATGTGCTGCCATTAAAATCAAAAAGTCGTCGGCTTTATCAGGATTTTCACAAACCAAGTATTTGCAAAGCCTGTTCTCCACCTCTGGCTTTAAATAAGTGCCGTTGGTGTTTTTAAGCATGTAGTATGCTTCTTCATATTTACTTCTGTGGACAAATACTTCTAGTACTTCTCCAATCACTTTTGCATCTAAGGATTTTAAATCAGCATCATTCATGAAGTATTTTTCAATGAGTGCTTCTTCCTCATTTTGTTTCAGCTTTTCAATAATCTGAGGATACATGCTCCTTAGATAATCTGAGGAAATCTGTTTTGCAGAAAGCAACAGCTTTATCTCCTCCACACTATCCTTGCCATTTGTATTTAAAACTCCATCCTTTGCGTAGTCGTCCAGGACAAAGGAAATGTTGAGAGGAGCAAGTTTTCTAAGACCGTCTATGTATGATGCTGTATCTATAACATCTTCTGTCAGATAGGCATCATCATCTATGAAAAGATAGCCATCCTTATCCTCTAAAAATATCACTCCTTCGCTGCCAATATACCTGATATACGCCTTGTGGTCAGATACATTTGCAATGCTTGGTGCTTTAAACTCATCCTGATACAAAAATATTCTTTTTATATTTGGGTTGATAACCGCAATCTTTTTCTTGAAAGCCAGTTCTGACATGTGCTTTGCCACCTCAGAGTCAAAAACTCCAAGTTCCAACAGTCTTTGATAGCAAACTGCCAGATTGTCATCGAGTCTTCCCAGCTTTAATTGCTCTAAAGAGAAAGTCTCAATAGCTTCCTCGTAATGCTCATAGGTATCACTATCATCATCCTTGTGTAAAATAATATTGGCATATAACAATGCCCTTTTATCATAGGGCAGGTCATTGTTGTATTTAAAAAACATGGTAAGAAGCTTTGGAATTTTATCCACTGAATAGGCAGGGATAGATTCCATGTAAGCCTCAAAAACTCCAGGTATATGCAAATTGGCATCCACTGCATTTTTGTACCAGTTTAAATATTTTGGATCTACATAATTCGCTTTTAAAATGTAGGTGACAATAGCAAGTAACAGCTGTAGGTCAGGATAAATCTCATAGCAGCTTTGTAAAATAGGCATAGCCTTTGGGTTGAACACCCTCTCAGTTTCAAGCACATGCACCATTTGAATGGCTATGTCCTTTGAAATGGCATTTTTCTTTCTTGCCCAGTTTAAAATCTTGATAGTTAGGTCATCAAGCTTGGTAATCAAATAAGGGTCTTGCACATAGATGTAATAAATCTCAATGTATAAAAGTGGTGAGTCCACTCCCCTTTCAATCCAGGCTGCAATATCCCTTAATTTAGCAGTAGGATTTTTAATATATTCCTTTCTAAGGAACATTAAAAACCAGAATATTCTAAAGTCGTCATTGTGTTCTCTGAAAATGGTCTCAATATTTTCAGTGAGCCTGTCTACATAGTCTTCCTCACGCTCTATCAAGGTGCAGATATAGAGTAAAAATGCCCACTCAGTACCGCCTTTATCCTCTATGCTTCTTTTTAAATCCTGAATAATCCATAGAGCTTCCTGTTTTTGTCCGTTAGTCACAAATAAAAGAGCCTTCATTAAAAGCAGGAAATTGTCCTCTTGATTATCCTGAAGCAACAGCTCAATAATCCTTAAGGATTCACTACACCACTGGCTGGTGGTGATTCTTCTAAGTCTAAAATCCT
>CAMNPQ010000117.1 GCA_946548305.1 uncultured Pseudobutyrivibrio sp. | reverse complement strand
GCCACACAGATTAAAGCCGATAAAATAATGATTATTCCAACTACTATTGCGGCTGCAGTCCAACCCTTTTGAGCCTCAACTGTATAAGGCTCCAATCCTCCTGCAAACTTTACAACCATTACCATAAAAAATGTGTTCATAGCTATGTTGGCAATAGTCTGGAAAATCATAGCAATGTTTCCAAGCATTCCATGTTCATAAGAATCCAATGTGGTCAAAGAAATAATTGCGTTATATGGAACTGCCATGGCTGTGTAAAAAACAGAATTGACCAGGTTATAAATAACGAATACATATACATACTTGATCATTCCTGTCATTGATGCTGGAATACTAAATAAAAGCACCGTAGCAATTGCAAGTGGTATGCACATTCTAAGCAGCCATACCCTACCTTTACCTATTTTTGAGTGTGTACTATCCACAATGCGTCCCATTATGAGATCAGATATACCATCAAACAGTTTTGAAATGGCAATAATAAAGCTCACCACTCCTGCATCTACTAAAGATACATCTGTTAAATACTTCATGAGGAATGCTGACATCATGCCATTCACCCATGCCATACCAAAGTTTCCTATACCATAGCCGATACGATCATTCCAGCCTAACTTGGTATTTGGATTGTCTGTCTTAGTTGCAAAACTAAACATTTTTCTACCTCCCAAAAAACTAAATCTTTATTGTAATGATAGAATAATTCGAAATAAGCATATTTTATATTCTTATTTTTAACTTTTTGATGTTATTCTGACTAATCTTCGTAAAATCTCATATCTTTCCATACATCTAAAAGTGGCGTCCTATCAAGCTTGACTGTGGTTGTATCTGTATCGTATATACGAACCCAGGAATTTCCAGCATCAAAAGGTTTCCAATTGTCATTATCTGGCTTTCCTGTTTTTATAAAATCAACCCAATTTCTGTGCATTAAATCCGAGACTGCCTCTACCACTTCTGGTTTTTCCTCCCCATACACAGCCTTAGTGAACTCAAAATCCTTGTCCTTAAACACTAAGGATATCTCGAAAGCATGACATGCCCCCATGCCAGATTCCCGTCCCATTTTTGTCACATACTGAAACTTGTACATATAGGCAGTGTTATATTTGCTCTGATTTATAGCCAGCTTTACAGCAGGCATTTCAAAGGCATAGTCTGTGGCAAATTTATTAAATGAGTCCTCTGAAAAAGTCTCATAATAATTTTTGATAGCCTCAAAGCTATCACCATGACCATTTTTCTCAAGCATCTCCTTTATCATCTCCCATGAATTTGGGAAATTGGTGTTTTCCGGGCGCACAAACATATTGCCCTCATTTAGATTTGTGCCTATCAATAGCATTACATCCTTGGAACTTCCTTCTTTTATTGCATCCATAGGTCTTACAGGAAGCAAATCATCCTGGATTGGACCTGGCAAAAACATTCCTGGATTCTTATACTGATGCTTCATGGCAACATAGGTATTTCCCTTTTGAAATTCTGCTGGATCCATAGTCTTAAGCTTTGGCAAATCTGCTTCTGTCATACCCATTCCTTCTATGAAAAGGTCGATATTTTCCCTTGCCATTTCATGAGTCATGACGCAATTTGGCAAGCTGCTTTCAGAGATTGCCTTTTGAAAGTATCCCTTTACTGAAGGCACTGCCAGCATATTTGTAACAGATGCAGCACCTGCTGATTCACCCATTATTGTTACATCATTAGGATTGCCCCCAAAAAATTCTATATTTTCATGAATCCATTTTAGAGCCATGATTTGGTCAGAAAGACCACAGTTGCTATCAAAATCCTCACAGCCTGGATAAGTTGTAAAATCATAAAATCCCAGCACATTCAAACGATACTGGATAGACACATAGCAAATGCCATTTTCCACAAAAGTCAAACCATCTGTGAGGCTGTCAGAAGCTGCTCCAGTGTTATATCCACCCCCATGAATCCACACTAAAACTGGCAGATTATCGCCTTCTAAAGGTCTTTGGATATTCAAAGTCAGGCAATCCTCAGAGCCTACCACTTTATCATTTTCCAACTGTAATGATTTTGGTCCATATTCCTTTGCGTCAAACACATCATCCCATTTGTCACATTCCACCGCTCTTTTAAATCGAAGTTCACCTACTGGTGGCTTTGCAAAAGGAATTCCTAAAAATTCCAACATGCCTCGTCTTTCATAGCCTTGAATTTTGCCATATTTAGTGTCGATTAATGTTCTCATTACTTATCCCTTTCTGGTAAATCGTATTCTACCTCTATACTATCATTTTTTAGTTTCCATGAAACCTGTACCTCCCCCTTGGGAGTAATTACAACCCCTTCTGCTGCTGTCATGTAACCTGGTACTGGCTTTATTTCTATTTCCTCAAAACCTGGTTTTGCAGGTCTTACCCCCAGAGTAACACTAGGAAGCTCGTAAAGTGCTAAAGCTCCCCACCCGTGACACTCGCTTCTGGCGAATGCCTCAGATTCGATGCAGGTGCTACAGTTATTTTCAACCATCATGCGCCAAGGCTTCCAATATTCCTTTGTAAGCTCATATCTATCAATTTTCTCTAATGCTCTAAACAGATAAAAACGCATGGCAACAGTACATTGTGTATATGATTTGTCCTCTATAGTTCTTAATAGATTTTCTGTTCTTGCAGACTCATCTCCTGTTTCTGTTAATACAGCAAAAACCTGACAATGCTGACTATATTCATCCACGCCTGGACCATCAGCAATCATTCCATTTTCCCCGACGCAATATTTCAAAATTCCTTTTTGAACATTTTCAGCTTCTTTCAAATATTCATATTTGCAATCATTATTTCCTAAATAATCCCATATTTTTGCTGCGTATTGAAGACCTAATACATATAGTAAACTTTCCATTGTGATAGGGCCTTTTTTTATTGCACTTGGCACACCAAATGTTTCATTCCATTCCTTCGCCCAATCAATAAATGACCAAAATCTATCCATTAGCAATCCGCCTGTATTTCCCACAATTCCTCTTTCATCCAAGTGGTCATGGAAATAGGAAAGTATTCCCTCAATTGTGGGCATTGACGCTTTTATCAGCTTTTTATCTCCAAAATACATCATGTGGTCATAAACCATCAATATATAATATATGGAAAATCCTGGGATTACATTAGTACTACTGTTTGGAAAGCTGCAATTTAATAAACCATCATACCTTTGGCACCGCCTCATATCCTCTATGCATTTTCTAGCCAATCTATCATCAGCACTTGTGGCATATGTGTACAGAATCTGCTGTCTTGTGTCCATGATATACTGCAACTGTTCATAATATGGACAGTCTTCATATGTTTCATGCATACACCTTCTAAGGGTTCTCTCGCTGATTTCCCATATCTTTTTCATGGAATCATCTGAGGTTGTCACCTTAGTTTTTACTTCAAGAGGATATCCTGTTTCTTCATAATCAAATTCACAAAATTCCATAGGCTCATCCGCTGTTTCTATAGAGATTTGGATAAACCTGAATGTTCTAAACCAGAAGGGATTATAGTTTTCTTTTCTATCATCATCTCCAAGTCCATACAAATGATAATAATCTGTATATCCGATTAAATGTCCGTTTTTTGCATCACATCTATCTGTTTTTATAGGGACTCTTGCAGGTCCTTCAAACCCGTCCTGAACATAAGCCTCAGAATACAAAAATTTTACTTTTGCGCCAAGTCCTCCCTTAAATGCAGCATGTATAAAGCCTGTCATTTCTTCTTTTGCATCCACCTCTATTACTTCCTTTGAATTCGGTGGAATTAGAATTGTGCCATTTCCTTTAAGAAATTCATCCCATTTTGCAGTATCATAAATGGACTTTCTAATAGCCATTACCTTATTAAAACGCCGTGGCGTCCTATATAAAAATGGTATGTTTCTTTTCAGTAAATTTCCTGGACTTACTGCTGGATGAATTGCCATCTCTGGGTAAATATATGCATCTTCCCAAAAGCTATCATCATATTCTGGCAATTTCCATGCCCTGTACAAAGGATTTCCATACACCTTTTCGTGTATAATCAAAGGAGCAAATCGTTCTTCCTCTCTGACAAAAGATATACGTTCATCCTTATAGCATTTGTAGCCACTATTTGTGGATACATCTATTGATTCTTTTTTGGTATTAATGACTCCCTCAACCATAAGCCCTGGTGTGGCTGTTCTAATCATTCCATGATTTCCTTTTGTGGGATCTTCTGGATATCTTAGTACCATAACTGCTATAGCATTTTTTCCTGGCCTCATATATGGAGAAATATCCACCTCATCATAATACCAGACCTGCTTGTCACCTCTGCTTGGTCCAAATTGAACAAAAGTGCCATTAACATATAATTTATATTTTGTGTCAGCAGATATTTTTATTAACCCGTCTACTACCTCACTTTCAACCTCTATCTTTTTTCTAAAAAGCATTACTACAGGTGTTTCTTTATCATCCCCACTAAAATGATTACTCCATATCCAGTTCATCTTGTGTCCTTTCTCTCATCAACTTAAAAACTCTACAGGTTTATTATTTTCTCTAAATTGTCTTGGGGTCACCCCATATTTTTCCTTAAAAACTTTTCCAAAATAGCTTTGCGAAGGAAAATTTACGTATTCAGCAATTCTAGGAATAGCTTCATTGGAATAAGTCAATAGATTTGCAGCCCTCTCCAATCTGATTTGAACAATATAATCCTGCAAACGTATTCCAGTTTCCTTTTTAAAAAGCCTGGATAGATAACTGTCACTAATTCCAAGGGATGCTGCTATTTCATCCAAATATATTTTTTCCCTAAAATGTTTTTTTACATAATCCTTGCACTGCTCAGTATAACTTGATGTGTGCCTTTTATTTTTTTCCTTCCATACAAGCCTGGTTAATTCTTCTACAGCTTGATTTCTGCAAGTAATAATTTTGAATACATCGTCACTGCCAGTACCCTTGCTAATATAAAAGCCACTCACTCTATAGGCAACATAAGGAGCTACTCCTCCCTCAATAGCTGCTCTTGTACAAAGTGTGGTTGCAACCACCATAAGATTCTTCCAATGATCCAAGTCATTTTGGGAAAGCTTTCCAATATCACCATCCATATTTCTGGTTCGTTCTAATGCCGCTTCCACATTCCCATCTCGCACATAATCAAGCAGCTTTCGCTCGTCCTGATAAGTATGTCTGGATATGTTTTCTTCATCACTATCCAGCTCAAATTTTTCCCATTCCTCTGAGGTAATGTCAGAAGTATCAAACAGTTCTTTATTAGCAGAAATAATTTGTTCATCTGTATACTCCTCACCAGAAAAAAGCTTTGCCACGAGACCTACAAGATTTATTATTTTTCCTTCGCTTAACACAGTAATCGTTAGCTCATCTGACTGAGGCACACTAAATAGCTGATAGTATTTATGAAGTTCCAGCTTATCCATATGGTTTGTTGCAATAGGTCCAAGTATGCATATGTACATATCACTATACATAAGACCATAACAAACTTTATGCTCATCCCTATATACATATGGCAGTTTTTTTAGGCTTCCCATATTTATCAATTTTTTTATGTATGTAATAGAAGTGGACACGGGATTTGCCCCAGCATCGCTTTTAAAAATGATTTTCCCATCATAGTCACACAACATAATTGAAATTCTAAAAAGATTTGCTATTTTTTCAAAAGAAAAAAAGTCCATGATTCATACCCCTATAACAAAAAAGCTTTTTGTTTATAATAGCATGTAATCATGAACTTTATATATTTATTTTGATATTTTTATAATTATTTTGACATGCAAATATTTTGTTACAGCTTAACCCTCACAAAATGAAGCTGGGCACTTGGATAATCACCGTTTGAGATATTGATAGCAAATCCTCCGTACATTAGAGCTGCACCAGAAAGTGTGGTGTCACTGCCTTCCAGATTGTACATTGCATTTTCTTCTAATCCGCGAAGCTTTATCACCTTTATCTTTGCATTTGCCTGAACTTTCTTTACCACAATATTTATCAGTGCTTCTGACTTATCTGTGGCAACAAACTCCCATGCCTTGTATATCTCAGCCTGCTCCTCATTATATAGGCGATAATAATCGCCCTTTTGAATCAGCCAATAATACTTATTAAAGGTCTTTATCTGCTCCTTTATTTCCTCTTTTTCTTCAGCAGACATTTTAGTGATGTCAAGCTCATAGCCAAATGTTCCAGACATTGCTACCACTCCGCGGGTGGAAAGTGGTGTACTTCTGCCAGTCTGGTGATTAGGTGACGCAGACACATGTGAACCAACAGCACTTACCGGATATCCAAAGGAGGTACCCTCTTGTATTTCCAGGCGTTCTATAGCATCTGTATCATCAGAGCACCAAATCTGTGGACAATAGTAAAGCATTCCTGCATCGAAACGTCCACCGCCTCCAGAACAACCTTCTATCATAAGGTTAGGATAGGCATCCAGCAATCTTTTCAGCAAAGAGTATGTACCTAACACAAATCTATGGGATACCTCCCCCTGCTTCTTATTAGGTAAATTGTTGGAATACACGTTACTTATACTTCTATTAAAATCCCACTTGATATATGAAATCTTGTTTTCATCTAAAATCTTGCTGATGCAGTTAAACAGATAATCTTCTACCTTTTTGTTACTCATATCAAGCACCAGCTGATTACGAGCCATGGTCGGATGTCTATCTGGATCCACCAATGCCCATTCTGGATGCTCACGGTACAAATTGGAATCTTCATTAACCATTTCTGGCTCAAACCACAGACCAAATTTCATACCCAGCTTTTCTATTTCGTCTGAAAGCCTTTTCAAACCACCTTCAAGCTTTTTCTCGTTTACAAACCAATCTCCCAGACCTGAATTGTCGTCATCACGCTTGCCGAACCATCCATCATCCAGTAC
This sequence comes from uncultured Pseudobutyrivibrio sp., assembly GCA_946548305.1. Lineage (GTDB taxonomy): Bacteria > Bacillota > Clostridia > Lachnospirales > Lachnospiraceae > Pseudobutyrivibrio. The sequence continues at coordinate 1,633 of CAMNPQ010000117.1, read as the reverse complement.
CATCATTTCGATTCCAAGCTCAGAAGCATCTTTTGCAATATCAATTATCTTCTCAGAAGTAAAATCAAAATATGTAGCCTCCCAGTTATTAATTAAAATTGGTCGCTTTATTTCCATATACTTTCTGTCGCACACATTTTGACGGATGATATTGTGATATATATGGCTAAGACTTTCCAAACCATCCTTTGTATATGCCATTATTGCCTCTGGAGTATCAAAAGTGTCTGCTGCCTCTAAACACCATGAAAAGTTTTCTTCATTAATACCAGCCACTATTCTGGTGCTGCCTGCCTGATCCTGCTCTATTTCTATCTTGTGATTACCAGAATACATAAGCATCATTCCATAGCATTCACCGTAAGCTTCGGTAGCCCCATGGTCACACAGGATTACAAATGGGTTCTCATGATGGCTGCTCATGCCTCGTTTTGAGCTGATAACCTTTATATCCTGGGTGAGCTTGTTGCGAGACATCACCCTTTCCATGCAATGCCTTCCTGCAAAATGTATTTCGTCCCAGCTGCCGTACTGAACATCCAGCATTGCAGATGCTGCTTTTTCCAAATGGATTTTTTTGTCACTCACATTTATAAATCTGGTGTGTCTACAGATAACATCCTTGTCTTCGAAAACAGAATAGTGTAGCTCCACTTCTAAACCTACCACCTTGTCTTCCAAAGTGATTACAAGAGAAGTGACATCATCATCGTATTTACGAACTGATGGCAGCCCTTCTATCTCTTCCTTTCCTTCGTATATACGATGTGCCTTGTATCTTAAATCGCAGCTTCGGCTTCCATTTTTTGCAACAATGCCAACAGAACTAATTCTATAATCTCCTACTCCACAGCCTGAGTATTCCTGTGGCAGCACATCGATTGAGCGTCCTCTATCCACCCTATTTTCAAAAAGATTTCCAGAAAATCCTCTATCAATAGAAATAATCTGATATGTCATATCTGTATCACAGGCTGGTCTTCCATAATAGTTATGGATGAGTAAGCCAATATCATCAATCTTTATCTGATACTCACTGCTCTTTGTCAATAATCTAAAAATCTTTCTTGAATCATCAAAAACTATGCTCAATCTAATGTCCTCCTAACCTTTAACACTTATTTTTTTCATTTTAACACCTACCATATCTTATATCCAGCCAATTTGTCAGCTAAAATATAGGAGCCAGTCACAAGACGCCCATATATCATCAGTTGGCACCACCTCTGGCTTCTCACTAATGCTGGCTGTTTTATTTCCGCAGCCTGAACACCCCGCAACTAACGCTAAAATTAATCCAATGGTGATAAATTTTTTCCTCATACATACTTCTCCTTGAATTTAGTTTTTACTGCGCAATAACTTTTTGTAAGAAAAATTGTAGTTGCAGTCTGGCTTTTATTAAATGGATATGAGTATGTATTTTATGGAAAAATAAATATGGAAAAATGTAAAATTAGATGTAATATACTCTATTAATATTGTTATTATCTCTTATATTTGCTAGTATCTTCTAGTAATTATATCAACCGATTAACATGGAAATAAAAACAGGTGAAAGTCATGAATGCTTTTAAACCATCCCGTTATACAGATGCAGTTCAATACAAATGTCTTGAAGATTTAAGAGAAT
>CAMNPQ010000116.1 GCA_946548305.1 uncultured Pseudobutyrivibrio sp. | reverse complement strand
AGGTAGACATCGCTCTTCCATGTGCTACACAGAACGAGCTTAACGAAGAAGATGCTAAGATGCTTATCGCTAACGGCGTAACAGCAGTAGCAGAGGGTGCTAACATGCCTTCTACTCCAGAAGCAGTTGCTGCATTCCAGAATGCAGGCGTTCTTTTTGGACCAGCTAAGGCTGCAAATGCAGGTGGTGTTGCTACTTCAGCACTTGAAATGTCTCAGAACTCTGAGAGACTTCACTGGACATTTGAAGAAGTAGATTCTAAACTTAAGGGTATCATGGAAGGTATCTTCCACGCATGTGATGATGCTTCTAAGAAATACGGTATGGAAGGCAACTTCGTTGCTGGCGCAAATATTGCTGGTTTCGAGAAGGTTGCTGATGCTATGATGGCACAGGGTATAGCATACTAATTAATACGAGAGGAATAATTAATGGGAATCAATTACGTTAGCACAAGGGATAGTAAAAAACAGGAAATCACTGCATCACAGGCTATTTTAAAGGGGCTTGCTGATGATGGAGGATTATTCGTTCCAACATCAATTCCCAAGCTGGACAAGTCGTTAGAAGAGCTTTCAAAGATGACATACCAGCAGGTTGCCTATGAGGTTTTGAAGCTTTTTCTTACAGATTTTACTGAAGAGGAGTTAAAGCATTGTATAAATAGTGCTTATGATGCAAAGTTTGACACCGAAGAGATTGCACCTTTGGTATTTGCCGATGGGGCATATTATCTTGAGCTTTTCCATGGTGCAACTATTGCCTTTAAAGATATGGCACTTTCGATATTGCCACATCTGATGATTACTTCCGCTCGTAAGAACAATATAAAAAACGATATTGTAATTTTAACTGCCACTTCTGGTGATACAGGAAAAGCTGCTCTTGCAGGCTTTGCAGATGTTAAGGGAACACGTATTGTGGTATTTTATCCAAAGAACGGTGTTTCTAAGATACAGGAACGTCAAATGATTACCCAAAAGGGTGATAATACTCATGTGGTAGGCATCAAGGGTAATTTTGACCAGGCTCAGACTGGTGTTAAACAGATGTTTAACGATAAGGAGCTTGCAGCAGAGCTTGATAAGGCAGGTTTTCAGTTCTCATCAGCAAACTCTATAAACATAGGAAGACTGGTTCCTCAGATTGCATATTACGTTTATGCTTATGCAAAGCTTCTAGGGGAAGAAAAAGTTTCTGATGGAGACACTATCAATGTGGTTGTACCAACAGGTAACTTTGGAAATATCCTGGCTGCCTACTATGCTAAAAACATGGGGCTTCCTATTGAGAAATTGATTTGCGCTTCAAATGAGAATAAGGTTCTTTACGATTTCTTTAGTACAGGTGAGTACAATAGAAACAGAGAATTTATTCTTACTAATTCTCCATCTATGGATATTCTTATTTCAAGTAATTTGGAAAGACTGATTTATCATATAGCTGGAAATGATGCCAGTGTGAATGCTGATTTAATGGAAAGCCTCAAGACTACAGGCAAATATGAAATCACTCCACAGATGAGAGCAGAGCTTGATTGTTTCTATGGAAACTATGCATCAGAAGAGGAGACAGGCGAAGCTATCAGAAAGCTTTATGAGGATACAGGATATATCATCGACACTCACACAGCTGTTGCTTCATCAGTGTATAACAAATACAAAGCACAGACTGGAGACGACAAGACTACAGTGATAGCTTCTACTGCCAGCCCATTCAAGTTTACCCGTGCTGTTATGGGGGCTATTGATTCAGCCTATGAAACAGAAGAGGATTTCGTTTTAGTTGATAAGCTTTCAGAGCTTGGTAAGGTAAAAGTTCCAAATGCCATAGAAGAAATCCGAACTGCCGAAGTACGTCATGACACTGTAGTAGAAGTGGATGATATGTGTGCAGAAGTAAAAAGATTCCTTGGAATCTAATATAAAAGCTAAAAGCCATGCTGCCCAAAGCAGCATGGCTTTTTTAGTGAGTTAATAACAAATAATGAGATGAATAGTTCCGAATGGATATGCTACAGGAAAATCTACACATTTATTTTCCCCATAGATTACTCCATCCATTTTTATTTCAGGCGGTGCCAAGGAAATATTCTTTGAATATGTATTAGATACATTTACGATAAACAGTCCATTGTGCAGATTGAGGAAATCCTCTAAGGCTGCCATAACATATTCATCAAATTCCAGAAAATCCTCTTTAGCGTATCTGGATGCAAAAGCAATAGCGGTTTCCCTATCACAGTCAATATGAGTAATATATTCCTTTTCACTACTTATGCATTGGGAAACACCGAAGGTGACTGGGTACTCCTCCAAAACCATAGGGGTGAGAGGAGAGAAATCCTCACCAACAAATCGGATTAAGCTATTAAACATTAACTCAAGATACATTACGTTGATTTCGTCAACTGGCATTTCAGCAAGCTGGAAGAATTTTGAGATGATGGCATTGATTGTATCCTGGTTTTCTACATCAAGACTTAAATCATATATTTCTGTATCATTTTTATAATCAAAAAGGATTCGCTCTAACTGCTCATAGGAAAAAACGCCATCCTCTACAAGATTCTGTCCTAATAAAATATAATCAGGAGTTTGCTTTGAAAGTAGCTCGTTCACTTGCTCATCTGTGAGATAGCCACGGTTTATAGCAATCTCTCCGAAGCGTTTATCCTCACGGGTCTGAACATATAAGCATTCATCTACTTCTCTGGCAGTCATCAATCCCTCGTGAATTGCGATTGTGCCCAATTTTATATGGGTTTGGGAAAGACGTGACATGGCATTGAACAACTGCTCCTGACTAACCAGCCCTTTTTGAAGTAAATAATTCCCCAAAAACTGTGTATACATAAATTACTTTCCTCCAAGTCGAAGTTCAATGATTTCCTTTATCTGGTTCTTTTCAAATGGCTTTTGGATAAAATCCTTTGCTCCAAGTTGTATAGCTTTCTTTAGTAAATCCTGTGTTCCTACAGATGAAACAATGATGATAGTAGCATTGTCATCATAATCTCTGATTTCTGAAAGTGCTGTGGTGCCGTCTTTTTCAGGCATTACTATATCCATAAAGACTAAATCAGGTTTATCATTTTTGTATAGCTCCACGGCTTCAGCTCCGTTTTTTCCTTCTATAAAAGTAGCTCCTGTAGCGATTTCCTTCACTGCATCCATAAGCTGTTTTCTAGCCAGGACGGAATCGTCACATACTAAAATTTTCTTGCCTGTTATATCCATAAATAAATCCTCCTAAAGAGATAAAATACGTTATTTAATAGTTTAATAATACAATATGAAGGACTAATATTCAAATGGATTTATCAGATTATAATGTTAAAATTTATTGAATTGCAGATAATTTTCACAATAGACAAAATAGGTCGATTGGGTGGAAAAGAATATAATTAATAGGTATAATTATTTTAGTTTTGGGCTTACCATTGGAAGACCCAAAAGCTTCTAGACAAATATTTTACGGAGGAATTGAAAGATGGATATGAGTTTTATGACAATTTTTGATGTTATTATAGGGATTTTAGGTCTGTATTTGGTGTTTATTGGAATAAAAGGTTACAAAAAAGGTGAGGTGGATCCTATGATGATTACCACAGAAGAGCTTACAAGATGTAGTGATGTGCCTGGTCTTTCAAGATATTTGATGCCAAAGACTGCCATTTTCGGTGGCTTTTGTGTTGTTTTTGGAATCCAGGGACTTTTAAATGATACAGGAAAAGTTTCTTTTTCTCAGCCAGTGAATGTTATCTTTTTAATAGCCTTTATTGTGGTATGGGTTATTTTTTCAATATTTATTAGAAAAGCAAAAAAGACATATATTCATTAAAACATTTCCTGCTAATCACGTTAAATTCACATTTAATCCGTATTATAAAGATATTAAGGTGTTTAATGTTGGAGGTATATATGAAAAAGATTTTAGTGGTAGATGATGAAGAAAAAATCCGTTCCATCATACGTAAGTATGGTGAATTTGAGGGCTATGAAGTGTCAGAGGCATGTGACGGTATGGATGCCATTGAAAAGGTTAGAGCAAACAGCGATTATGATGTGATAATCATGGATGTTATGATGCCTGAGCTAGATGGTTTTTCTGCCTGCAGCGAGATAAAAAAGATTAAGGATATCCCTGTAATCATGCTGTCTGCCAGAGGTGAAGAGTACGATAGAATTCACGGCTTTGAGGCAGGCGTAGATGATTATGTGGTAAAGCCATTCTCACCAAAGGAACTGATGATGAGAATAAATGTTGTCACCAGCCGTAGCAGAGCCGAGGAAGGTGCAGTGGACATTTTCAAATATGAAGGTCTAGAGGTAAATTTTACAGCCAGAACTGTTTCTATTGATGGAAAGAGAATAGACATGTCCCCAAAGGAATATGAGCTGTTATTTTATTTAGTCAGAAATAAAAATATTGCATTGGAAAGAGAAAAGCTCATCACAGAAGTGTGGGGATATGACTATTATGGAGATGATAGAACCTTAGACACACACATTAAGCTTCTCAGAAACAGTTTAGGGGAATACCGCAAGCTTTTGGTTACACTTAGAGGTGTAGGCTACAGGTTTGAGGCTTAGGAGGCGTCATTGAATAAGATAAGTATTAAATGGAAAACATTTTCTATATTCTTAATTTTTGCCATAGTACTGATTGGAGTACTATGGTTTTTTCAGATAGTATATCTTAATGATTTCTACAAAATGATTAAGAAAAAAGAGACAGAGGATGTTTTAAATCAGGTTGAGGAAATACTTATGTCCTCAGAAACTCCTGATGAAGAAATCGAAAAATTGGCGGCCAGCTACAACCTGGGTGTGTACATTACTGATAGTGAGGGCTCCCCACTTTATAATGCTGAATACATTTCAAATTCCCAGATGTCTTCCTTACCACAGTTCCTTTTTAGTCTGTTTTATGAACAGGCTGTTGGAAATGGTGGTGAGGCAGTAATTGAATTCAAGGGCAGCCAGATGCAAAGAACCATCGAAAAAGAAATTGTGCCTTCTGAGGAGATGCCAAAACCAGAAGATGACACTTCAAACACTTCTGAGGAAGGACAGTCAACAGATGAATCAACTGACTCAGAGGAAAACACCGCTGCAGATGATACCACAGAAGAAAATGCAGAAGAAAAAAGTGAGATAGTTCAGTCAGAGGGGAAAATCGAATATACGATACCAAAGGAGAAAAAGGAAGAACAGTTTAGGCAGAACATAGGAAATGAGATGGCTGAATCTGTCATCTATGTGAGGATTATCGAGATTGATGGAGTGGAAGAGGTAGTCATGATAAATTCTGTATTGACACCTGTTGATGCTACTGTATCCACTTTGAAGCAGCAGCTGAAGCTGATATCTGTGATAATGATTGTGGTGGCATTTTTGCTGGCAGTCGCTATATCTAAAAATATTTCCAAGTCCATCATTAAATTAAATGATGGTGCAAAGAAGCTGGCTGATGGAGATTATTCTGTGAAATTCGATTCCAGAGATTACATGGAGGTGGCAGAGCTTTCGGACACCTTAAATTATGCAGCTACTGAACTGGGAAAAACTGATAGCTTCCAAAAAGAACTTATTGCGAATGTATCCCATGACCTTCGTACACCACTTACAATGATTAAGGGCTATGCAGAGGTAATGCGTGATATCCCAGGGGAGAATACTCCTGAAAACGTTCAGGTAATAATAGATGAGACAGAACGATTAGCTGGTCTTGTAAATGATATGCTGGATATTTCAAAGCTTAAGGCAGGAACTATCACAATAGAGCCTGAGGAATACAATATCACCGAAAGTATCAACCATGTGCTGGAACGATACAACAAGCTTAGAGAAGTGGAAGGCTATACAATCGACTTTATCTATGATGATGAGGTTATCGTATATGCGGATGAACAAAAAATGTACCAGGTCCTCTACAATCTGGTAAATAACGCCATCAATTATACCGGTGATGATAAAAAAGTAACTGTGATACAAAAGTCATTCGGTAATACCTTACGTATAGAGGTAAAAGATACTGGTGATGGAGTAAAGCAAGAGGATATCCCTTATGTATGGGACAGGTACTACAAGGACAAAACGGCACACAAGCGGGCTATCCAAGGCACAGGCTTAGGCTTGTCTATTGTTAAAAACGTACTAGAATTACATGGCGCAAAATACGGTGTTTCTTCCATCCAAGGCCAGGGCGCTACATTCTGGTTTGAGATTCAGAAAAATCCTTTTGCCGAGGAAGAGTAAAAAAAGCATCCTTGCGGATGCTTTTTTTCTATACTATTCCTCAGTTCTTTCTTCGATAGGAATATATTTTTTGTGCGGACAAACTGTCATATAGGCAGGTCTCATGATTTTACCTTTGTGGCAAACCTCTTCCATGCGGTGAGCACTCCAGCCAGCAATACGGGCAATGGCAAATATTGGAGTGAATAGCTCTCCTGGAATACCAAGCATTTGATATACAAATCCAGAGTAAAAATCCACATTAGGTGAAACACCTTTGTAGATTTTTCTTTCTTCTGCAATAATCTTTGGAGCAAGTCTAGCTACTGTTTCGTAAAGGTTGTATTCCTTTTCCATACCCTTTTCTACGGCAAGCTTTTCCACAAAGGAATGGAATGTGACTGCACGAGGGTCTGAAATAGAATAGATAGCATGACCCATACCATATATAAGACCAGCTTTATCAAAGGCTTCTCCGTGAAGAAGAGCACGTAGATAAGCACTGACTTCTTCCTCGTCCTCCCAATTGTTCAAATGGGATTTCATATCTTCAAACATGCGCACAACTTTAATATTGGCACCACCGTGCTTAGGACCTTTTAGTGAGCCTAAAGCAGCGGCAATAGCTGCATAGGTATCTGTACCTGATGATGAAACCAGGTGAGTGGTGAAGGTAGAGTTGTTACCACCACCATGCTCCATGTGAAGTATCAAAGCAACGTCTAATAATTTAGCCTCAAGTGGAGTGAATTTGCTGTCTGGTCGCAGGCAATGCAAAATATTTTCAGCTGTTGAATATTCTGGCTTTGGCTGGTGGATAATAAGTGAACCGCCATTGTAATAATAATCGTATGCTGCATAGCTATATACAGACAGTAATGGGAAATTAGCTATAAGCTGGATGCATTGTCTTAAAACATTTGGCTCTGAAGTGTCATCAGCCCTGTCATCATTAGAATATAAAGCAAGCACCGACCTTGCCAGAGAGTTCATCATATCCTTTGATGGGCTCTTCATAATCATATCTCTAACAAAATTAGGTGGAAGAGAGCGATATTTAGAAAGAAGCTTTTTAAAATCCTCCAGTTGGTTCACAGTGGGAAGAGAACCGAACAATAAAAGATAGGTACATTCTTCAAAACCAAAATGCTGTTCCTGTGGAATGTTTTTTACTAAATCCCTGACATTGTAGCCTCTGTAGAAAAGCTCACCATCGCAAGGAACTTCTTTACCATCTATAAATTTTTTGGAATTTACCTCTGAGATATCCGTGATACCGACTAATACACCTTTACCATTTAGGTCTCGAAGACCTCGCTTTACATCATAGGTAGTGTACAATTCAGGATCTATATATGAGGATTTCTTAGAAAGCTCTGCCAATTTTTCTAACTCGGGAGTAATTTCGCTGAAATTCATAATCGCCATAACATTTCCTCCTTTAATGCACTAAAGTAATTTTTCTTATGTTACCATATAAAGGATGAAAGAAACAAGTTTTAAAGTGATATTTATATTTCTTATATTTATGTCATATTTGGGCATTTTTAATAAAAAAATAATTATCTCTGTCACAGGGCAATATGACAAAATTTAATAGTGGAAAATTGTACAAATGTGAGAACAATTTTTGCTATAAAACATTGACTTTTTTTTAACGAAAAACTAAAATGATAATCAGCGAAAATTAGTTTTCAACCCGATAAGCGGGGTAAACTAAAATAAAAATTAGAAAAGCGAGGTAACACAAGATGGCTAATGTTGATTTGACAAAGTATGGCATCACAGGAACAACTAGTATCGTTCACAATCCTTCATATGAGGATTTGTACAAGGCAGAGATGGATTCTTCTCTTGAAGGTTACGAGAAAGGTCAGGAGACAGAGCTTGGTGCCGTTAATGTTATGACTGGTATCTACACAGGTCGTTCACCTAAGGATAAGTTCATCGTTGTTGATGAGAACTCTGAGAATACAGTTTGGTGGACATCAGAGGAATATCCAAATGATAACCACAGAATGAGCAAGGAAACATGGGCAGCAGTTAAGGAAATCGCTAAGAAAGAGCTTTCAAACAAGGATCTTTACGTAGTAGATGCTTTCTGTGGAGCTAACAAGGACAGCCGTATGGCAGTTCGTTTCATTGTTGAGGTTGCTTGGCAGGCTCACTTTGTTGAGAATATGTTTATCAAGCCTTCAGCTGCAGAACTTGAGAACTTTGAGCCAGATTTCGTTGTTTACAACGCTTCAAAGGCTAAGGTAGAAAACTACAAGGAGCTCGGTCTTAACTCTGAGACTTGCGTAGCTTTCAATATCACATCTCGTGAGCAGGTTATCATCAACACATGGTACGGCGGAGAGATGAAGAAGGGAATGTTCTCGATGATGAACTACTTCCTTCCACTTAAGGGAATGGCT
>CAMNPQ010000115.1 GCA_946548305.1 uncultured Pseudobutyrivibrio sp. | reverse complement strand
TTGCAATAAAAAGAAGTGACATTTTTTATTGCACATTATTAGTATTAATGTTATAAATAGAATTAAATTAATTTAGATTAACCTAAAAAGAACATCAGGGGGTTTTATATGTACAGAAAAATTGGGATTATGGGATTAATGTGTTTGTCCACACTGGGTCTGGTGGCTTGTGGAGCACCAAAGGAGATAGTGCTAGAGACAACGGATGGCGGCAACCCAATGGTTTCCACAAATCAGGAATATGTATATGGAGGTGATCCATCTGTGTTAGTGGATGGAGACACTGTATATCTTTATACGGGGCATGACGTGTCCACGGATGATGAAGTGGCAAAATCCATATATAACATTCCAGAGTATTTGTGTTATTCTTCGACGGATATGGAGAATTGGACTGCTGAGGGAGTTGTGATGTCCATGGAGAATGTAAGCTGGGCGTCTAATGCCACATCTGCTTGGGCTTCACAAGTGATGAAGCATCAGGATCCTTCAGATGGTCAGGATAAATATTATCTTTACTATTGCAGCTGGGACAAAACTGGTAAGCAATGCATAGGTGTGGCGGTTTCAGATTCCCCTACAGGGACATTTACCGACATAGGCGAGCCTCTAGTCAGAAGCTCAGTGACAAAACCAAACACTAGTACATTTAATGATATAGACCCAACGGCCTGGATTGAAACGGATGATGAAGGCGTGGAACATCGCTATCTGGCATGGGGAAATGGCTTGCTTTTTGTTTGTGAGCTAAATGAAGATATGGTTTCAATAACCGATATAAATAATGACGGAAAGATTACAAGTGGCAATACAGCAGGGGAGGACGACATTATCCTGCGTTCTGGTGAATTGGACAGTTATACGGAAGCACCATGGATTTATAGACGCCAAGACGCTAGTGGCAATTATTATGGAGACTACTATTTATTCTTTGCCCACCAATGGAGAGAGTGCATGGCTTATGCTACTACAGATGATTTGATTGAAGGAAAGTGGTCAGACACCAATCTAATAATGTATCCAACAGCTACCTCAAATACTAATCATATGGCGGTTTTTGATTTTAAAGGCAAGACATATTTTGTATATCACAATGGTTCATTGCCTGCAGGAAGTGGTTTCAGGCGCACAGCCTGTGTTCGTGAGCTTACTTTCAATGAGGATGGAAGTATAGATTTATTTGAAGAAAGTGCTATTGGTCTGGATGACAGTCTAAGCCGGATTTCGACTACTGAAGGGCTTTTGATTGGTCACGAAACTTTTATAAACTCCAGCATTGATTCTGATTATCCTTACAAGGATATTGCAATTGGAACGGGCATTGCCGAAAGTGATGAATTAAATGATACAAAATGGGTAATCAGACCAGGTAAGGCAGCTGGAGAAAGCAAGTCCTATGTGTCTATTGAGTCTGAGAATAAACCAGGACTTTATATCACAGCAAATAGTGATGGAACGGTGACTCTTTGCCAGGATACAAAGGCAACTGAACAAGCGGCTGCCACCCAAACCTTTAAGACAGTTCAGGGGTTGGCTGATAAAAAAGCAGTTAGTTTTGAAAGTGTCTCTAGTCAAGGAAAATATTTGACCCTGGTAGATGGGAAGCTTGCGCTAACAGACGGAAAAGATAAAAAAGCAGCTACATTCATAGTTGAAGATGCTAACTAAAAAATGTAAAGTATTAGGGAAAGTCATAGATTTTTGTTTTTCATCAGAAAAACGGAAATCATTATATGTAGAATGAGCTGACAAAAGGAGATTAACTGCAATGAAAGACAACATTGTTCTGATTGGTATGCCAGGTGTGGGAAAAAGCACCCTTGGCGTAGTGCTTGCAAAGGAACTGGGATTTGAGTTTGTGGATGCCGATTTGCTTATTCAAAAACGAGAAAAACGCCTTTTAAAGGAGATTATTGCTGATGAGGGAGTGGATGGTTTCCTTAGGATAGAAAACGAAGTGAATTCTTCAATCGAAACACAAAAGACAGTCATTGCAACAGGTGGAAGTGTCATATATGGTTCTGAAGCCATGACGCATTTAAAAGAAATTGGAACAGTGGTATATCTAAAGCTCGATTACGACACATTGGATAGCAGATTAGGAAGTTTGAAAGGACGAGGTGTGGTTCTTAAAGACGGGCAGAATTTAAAGAGTCTCTATGATGAACGCATACCTTTATATGAAAAATATGCTGATGTTACCGTAAATGAAAAAGGACTTGATTTAGAAGCCACCCTGAAAAAAGTCATGGAAAGCCTTGTGTAATCGGTAAAAAGTGATTAATTTGTTAAAAATTACCTATTTGCTTGAATTTAAAAATTCCTAAGTTTACTATAATATTAAAGAAGACTTTCTAATTGTGGGGTATTGGGTATGAAAAGGATTTTTAAAAAACTAAAATTTGTTTTGACACTCTCCCTTGTTATATGTATGGCAGTTAGTTTGGTGGCACTTTCTATGGATGCTCAGGCAGCTAAAAAGAAATCAAACTCCAACACTTATAAAGAAGGAGATGACATTGCATTTGGAAGTATTGATGGTACTGTCATCAGTTGGACCATCTTGTCTTATGATGAGGCGACAAAGATTGCATTTGTAGTCAGCCGCAAGCCAATCACATCATACTCTATCACCTCCTACAGAAAAGCGATAGAGGCAAACTACATAAACACCAAGACTACAGCGGGCTATGTTAGATGGTCTGAAAACTACTGGAGAGGCTGGTGCAACCAAATCTTCTATGTTAATAATTTTACAGATGAAGAAAGAGCAAAGATTCAAAAGACTACCTTGACCAGCGAAGCTGCCCAGGCAAGTTTGATGAACATATACCATGACACCACACTAGATGCGTATTACGTCCAAAACAAGGTGAAGAATTCTCTTTACATGGATATTTACAATAGCCAGACTACCACTACAGACTACATCTTCTTTTTATCTACAGATGAGTACACTGCTCATAAGGACAGTCTTAAATTTGAAACGAAGTATACATGGCCGCTTAGGACAAATGCTTATGACAATCCAAACCAGGGATTGTTCGTAAATGACACAACAAAGCTTGTAGAGAGAAAGTACTATTATGCAGGGGATGGAATACGTCCTGCAATGTATGTAAAGCTTGGAGAAGTGGATGAGACAGCAACAGACACCACTTCAACTTCTTCTACTAGCTCAAACACTACGACTACCACAGACACAAAGACCAACAATACCACAAATACTGCTAGCACTACAAATACGACTGGCACCAGCACAGCTTCTAATACAAACAGCACTGGAACAAATAATACAGCTACTACAACCGCTAGCAAGTCTACCGCTGTCAAAAAGAAAAGCTATGCAAATAATGGTACAAATGTGGGAAACGTAAAATTGCCTGATGATTCATCCTACACCATGAGTGTAGGGGCTACCGCACAGACGGCAATAGATATGGAGTATTTGAACAGTACTGACAAGGATTATACAGTTACATACAAATCATCCAATGCAAGTGTTTTTACAGTGGATTCCAGTGGTGTAATCACGGCGGTAGGCAGTGGGACAGGCAGTCTTACTGTAAGAATGAAAAAATCAAACGGCAAAATTTACACTATGTCTTGTCGTATAGATGTGACCTAGGGGGATATAGTGACTGGCACAAAATATCTCAAAAAAATAATACATGTTAATAAAGTGAGCGATTTACAGCCTGATTATGAAGAGGGGATTTTGGTACTCTCGGATAATCAGGCTGTTATTGATGAATGCATTAATAAAAATGTTCCTGTGGTTGGTGTAGAGCAGGAAGATGGCGTAAAACTATCCTGTCCTCAAGTAATAATAGATGAGGATGAAGTGGATGATGAAGAATACGAAAAAATGTATCGCAGGTGCAAAAAACTAGCATGGGATATCGCATATACGAACCGATGCTTCATAAGGGAGTATCAGCCCTCAGATTTGGATGATTTGTTTTCTTTATATTCCAAGCCACATATGACTGACTATATTGAGCCGCTTTTTGACTATGAAAAGGAAAGAGAATATGAGCTAAACTACATTGACTACATATATAAATTATATGGTTTTGGAATGTGGTTGATTTTCGATAGATTCACAGGTAAATTAATAGGTAGGGCAGGAATAGAAGTGAGAGAATCCTGCGATAGAGAAGGTCAAGCTGAACTGGGCTTTGCAATTTCATCTGATAGATGGAAAGAAGGACTAGGCTTTGAGGTGTGCGAAAAGATTATTAGCCTTGCAAGGGATGAATACGGATTAAGTAGCCTTATTGCCAGGTGTGATTCAAAAAATAATGCCAGCATAGGGCTCTTAAATAAGCTTGGATTTTCTCATGTGGGGTATGAAAAAGATGGGGATTTACGATTTTTTAGGGAGATTTAATGTATGGATTTAAAGGATTATCAGCATGAAGTTATTGTCACTGACGAGGGGTTGCCATTTAAGCTGTTTGCTTTTGAAGGACAGGCTGGTGGTTATGTGAGAGACAAACACTGGCATAGGTCGATTGAAATATTTGCTGTATGGGAGGGCAAGCTGGAATTTACCCTGCATGATAAGAAAATGCCCTTAAATGGTGGCGAATTTGTTATTGTAAACAGCAATGAGGTGCATAGCATTGTAGCACCTCAGCCAAATAAGACTGTGGTGCTTCAGATACCACAGGATACTTTTGCTGAATATTTTACTGATGACCAGTTTATATGGTTTTCACATGGTGACAGGGAGACTGACCACAGAGTGTTTACCCTTTTACAGGAGATGTACCTGATTTACACTAATGGGGAAGAGGCTAACAAGTTGCAGGTATTAAGTCTTTACTACGAGCTGTTGTACATACTTGTTACAAAATACAGGAAGTTTAACGTAAATGAGGAAATATTAAAAAACAACAAGCAGATTAAAAAGCTGTCGAATATTACCCGATTTATGAAGGACCACTATTCTGAAAGTTTGACCTTAGAATCTATGGCGGAGCAGTTTAATTATTCTCCATCATACCTATCTAGAATGTTCCAAAAGCATGCGGGAATCAATTTCAAGGATTATTTGCTGGGCATTCGCTTAGAGCATGCAGTTCGTGAACTAGAGGAAACAAATGGACAGATAGTAGACATAGCCCTTGGCAACGGCTTCCCTAATTCCAAGGCTTTTTCAAATGCCTTTAGGGATAAGTATGGAATATTGCCAAGCGAGTATAGGAAAAATAGCGACAAATAGATACTGGGTGTGGCATAAAATTATTGATAAAGTGCTGCCAGACGGTGTGAATACTGGGGTTGCGGCAAGTAGTAATAAGTAATGAAATGGATGTTGAAGTGGTAATAAGTAGTAATATGGAATCAAAAGAAGCAATAAGCAAAGAGATACCTTGTATAAGTGAAGAAATACCTAATTACAATAAGGAGACAGAAGAAGCTATCGCAGAGTCTCGTAATATAATGAAGGGAATTATTAAAGTAAAAAGCTTTGATTCCGCTGAGAAATTATTTGCAGAACTAGATTCTGAGTAGATTACGACTATACAAGCGAACTAACACAGGATATACGCGAGCGTTGGAAAATCCAACGTTCGCTTTTATTTAAGATTAGTTTTAGTACTTCTAGTACAGAATAAATCTTAACCTTTTTTATTTCAGATATGTAGAATAATAAAATCATATAAACTATAATGTATCACATGAGAACAGAAGATTTTATTGATGTGGCGGATGATATTTTAAAGAGTATATCGCAAGCTGCGGATTCGGGAAATTTCACAAATTTAGGTAGGGATGTACGTCGAGCGGTAAATGATGCTAGAAACATAATAGATGTGACTCCAGAAAATAATAATCGAAAGGATTATTATAGGCAGCATCATAATGAAAGTAAAAGGGCTGGCAGCATTGGTGAAGAGATAGCAGACTCCCTGGACAGAGAATTTAGAGGCTTCATTGATACTCTTAAATTTAGTTTTCGCAAGGAAAGCACCCCATATTTTTCAAAAAGGGTTAATAAGGGGAATGGAATAATCAGATTTTTAGGCGGCTTATATTTGTCCTTTATAGGAGGGGTTGCCACATTATTTGCTGTATTGCCACCCATTGATTCAATAGTTTTAGTGGTCTGGTCTGCCATGGTGCTTGCACTTGGAATAGGTCTTACCATTTCAGGAGGTCGCGCCAGGAGGCTTATTCGCAATTATATAGAATATGGAAGGATTACTGGAGAGCGGGAATACGTAACTGTACGAGAGCTTGCAGACAAAACCGGGCAGGAAGAGGAAAAAATTGTAAAAAATATAAGAGCAATGCTTAATAAAGGCTATCTGCCTAAAGCAGCCTTAGATAAACAAAATAGCACATTGATGCTTACACAGGAGGTTTACGAGCAATATTCAAAGCTTGCCAATCAAAAGCCTAGAGAGGACGAGCACCCTGTAAACTCCACCTCTAAAAACCAATCTGATGAAGCTAATGACCTATATAAAAAGGATTACTATACAATTGATGAATCCTTGCCAGAGGATGTCAAAGAAATCCTGAAATCGGGAAATGAGTACTTAAATAAAATAAGATACTATAACGACCTGATTCCTGATGATGAACCTATGTCAGACAAGCTGTACACACTAGAGGCAACTGTGTTGTCTATATTTAAGAAACTGCAGGAAGAGCCAAAGTCCGCAGGTGATTTGAGAAAGCTGATGTCCTACTACTTGCCAACAACAGAAAAGCTTTTGCAAAGCTATGTGGATTTGCGTAAACAGCCAGATAGTCTTGATAATATCAAAAAGTCACAGGCAGAGATTGAGGAGGCAACAGATGTTATAAATGATGCATTTGTAAAGCTTTTAAATCAACTTTTTCAAAGTGATGCCTGGGATATTTCTTCAGACATATCTGTTATGAAAACGATGATGAAGCAGGATTCATTACTATAAAAAGGAGAATAAAATGGAGTTTAAAACAGAAACACCGACATTAGTATTTGGGGATGTTATGGATGCAAAAGCCACAGAGCTTCCAGCCGAAGCAAAAAATGAGATGACAGAAGAAATCGTACTTACAGAAAGCGAACGAGCTCAGGTAGAAGAGTTTGCAAAACAAATAGATTTGTCCAATTCCACTGCAATTCTTAATTATGGAGCTGGTACGCAAAAAAAGCTATCTGATTTTTCAGAGAAGGCATTGGAATCTGTTAGAACAAAAGATATGGGACAGGTTGGAGATATGATTACCGACCTTATCTGTCAACTAAAGGATTTTGATGTGGAAGAGGAGCAAAAGGGCTTAAAGGCTTTATTTAAACGTGGCGAGAATAAGCTTGCTTCTATGAAAGCCAAATACTCCAAGGTGGAGACAAATGTAAATGTAATCACTACAGAATTGGAAAAGCATGAGGCGACTCTTTTAAAAGATGTGGCAATGTTGGATCAGATGTATGATGCCAATCTTGCATATTTCAAAGAGCTTACTATGTACATTGCCGCAGGAAAGAAAAAGCTGGAGGACACTAGAAATGGGGAATTGGTAGAGCTGCAGCGTGTGGCAGCAGCCAGTGGACTTCCAGAAGATGCACAGGCGGCAAAGGATTTGGCAGCAAAATGTGATAGATTCGAAAAAAAGATATATGATTTGCAGCTTACCAGAACTATTGCTTTGCAGAGTGGTCCACAAATAAGAATGGTGCAAAGCAGTGATACTATGATGGCAGAAAAAATTCAATCTACTATCGTAAATACGATACCTCTATGGAAGAATCAGATGGTTATAGCCATAGGAGTAGAGCACTCAAACCAGGCAGCCAAGGCTCAAAGAGAAGTGTCTGACATGACAAATGAGCTTCTCAAAAAGAATGCAGATGCTCTAAAAATGGCCACCATTGAAACAGTAAAGGAATCAGAAAGGGGAATTGTTGACTTAGAAACAATCAAGCACACAAATGAGCAGCTGATTTCTACCATGGATGAAGTTCTTAAAATACAGTCTGAGGGCAAGGAAAGACGTAAAAATGCCGAGCAGGAGCTTGGGCAGATTGAGCAGGAACTGAAAAATAAGCTCTTAGAAGCATCAAAAAACTAAAAAACAAAATGTCAAAAAAGTGACATCACATAGTAAAGATTTAAAAGTCTCTGTCAGGATTATTTTGATAATATTGCATTATCAGGTGATTGACAGAGATTTTTGTCTTTCAGAAGAAAATAAAATCTAGGTAAAATGGTGAGGTTTTTATTAAAAGGAGGAAAATAACAATGAATAACATGCCAAATGTAAAAATTGGTGTAGTTGCAGTTTCCCGTGACTGCTTCCCAGAAAGCTTATCAGTAAATAGAAGAAAGGCTCTTATTGAGGCTTACACAAAAAAATATGGCACTGACCACATTTATGAGTGTCCTGTATGTATCGTAGAGAGCGAAATTCACATGGTACAGGCTCTTGAGGATATCAAGAAAGCAGGATGTAACGCACTTTGCGTTTATCTTGGGAACTTCGGCCCTGAGATTTCAGAGACACTTCTTGCAAAGCATTTTGATGGACCTAAGATGTTTATTGCAGCAGCAGAAGAGTCTGGCAACAGCCTTCTCGATGGTAGAGGAGATGCATACTGCGGTATGCTTAATGCAAGCTACAACTTACAGCTTCGTAACATCAAGGCTTACATCCCAGAGTATCCAG
>CAMNPQ010000114.1 GCA_946548305.1 uncultured Pseudobutyrivibrio sp. | reverse complement strand
TCTGCCGCTTCACTAAAAGCCATCTCCTTGTAAAAAGACAGCTCTCCCATCTGGATAAAAAGGTATGCAATTATAATAAAAACTATTATTATCGAATTTACGATAAGAAACAATTGCCTTCTAATCATGCCAGCATATCCTCAAAACAAATTTAATTTGTCGATATTCTATACAATAGCATAACTATTTGGCAAATATGTGAATTATCTCATTAACTATTGTGTCTTTAGTCTTATCATTTGTATCAATGACGAAGTCTGCTGCAGCTTCATATTTTTCTCTACGCTGCTCCATAAGCTTTGAAATATACTCCACATTCATATTACTATTTAGAAGGGGGCGATTATTACTGTGCCTAACCCTTTCGAAAACAGTTTGTGGCGTTGCTTTAAGCAGTACAATAGTTCCACTTTTTTTCATTTCATCCACATTTTCCTGGCGCATAGGAGTTCCACCTCCGCAGGAAACCACCCGGTTATTTTTAGCACCGATTTCCATTATAAGCTGGCTTTCCACCTGCCTAAAATACTCTTCGCCCTTCCTTGAAAAAATTTCAGAAATGGTCATCCCTTCTTTTTTTTCAATAGCTTCATCCATTTCTACTACTTCCATATGATAATTTTTCCCCAAAGATGAAGCTATGGAAGATTTTCCAGTGCCCATAAAACCAATCAAGTATATATTTTTCACAGCAATTCTCCTTACACTTTGCGTTTCATAATCCAATAGGTATTCTATCATTTAATAGACCTCAAACCAACATAAACTAAAAAAACACTGTCATCTCTAGTTTTTAGTTATAATGTGTGTTAATCTCAACAAAGAGATTTTTAAAGAAGGGAAATACTATGTGTAAAACTATAGATATAAACGGTGTAAAAATCGGTGAGGGAATACCAAAAATCTGTGTTCCAATTGTAGCCAGAACAAAAGAAGAAATTATCCTTGCGGCCAACGAATTAAAATATGCCCCAAAGGATATAGTAGAGCTGCGTGCTGATTTTTATGATGATATTTTTGATTCTCAGAAAGTTATCTCTGTTTTAAAAGAATTAAAAGAAATACTAGGGGACACTCCTATTCTTTTTACGTTTCGCACCTCAAATGAAGGAGGAGAAAAATCGATTGATAAAGAAGCTTATATGAAGCTAAATGAGGAAATTATCGCTTCAAAGCTGGTGGAGTTAGTGGATGTAGAGTTTTTTATGGGAAAGGATATCCTAACAGACCTCATAGAAAAGGCTCACTCAAACAATGTAAAAGTCATTGCATCTAATCACGATTTTAAAGAAACCCCATCAAAAGATACTATCCTGTCTCGTTTAAGAGAAATGCAAGAATTGGGAGCAGATATTCCTAAAATAGCTGTAATGCCAAACTGTCCAAAAGATGTGCTCACACTGCTTGAAGCCACCTCTGAAATGAAAGAAAATTACTCTACCACACCCTTCATAACTATGTCTATGGGTAAAGATGGGGTGATAACTAGATTAAGCGGAGAAGTTTTTGGGTCTTGCATCACATTTGGAGCTGTAAATAAAACCTCCGCTCCTGGTCAGATAAATGCCATTGACCTTTCTAAAATACTAAGCCTTATCCATTCAGCATTATAATGAGCTACTTTAGTTTTTTGATTTTCATATGAAAACCAGAAAGCTAAAGATTTCTAGCCTTTGATTTAATGCGTGTCAGGGTATTGTCTATTGATTTTTCTGGTTTTCCAAGCTTAACAGCAATCTCCTTGTAGTCATAATCCTGCATGTATAATTCGAACACTTTTTTCTCCATAGGAGACAATGCCTGCTCCAGTTTGTCTATCAAGCTAAGATTTTCTTCAGCCTCTATAATTATCTCTGCTGGATCATCTGCGGCAAGCCCAGGTTCTTCAAACTCCTCACCATCTTCATCATACAAAGACACATAGGCATTTAATGGTGAGTGTTTTTTTCTATTGCTGGCTTCAATAGCCTTTATCATTTGTCTATCTATACACATTTGAGCAAAATGAAAAAAAGTCACATCTGAAGCTATATCATAGTCCCCAATAGCATTAAAAAGACCTATCATTCCCTCTTGAATCAAATCTTCATTTTCACCGCCTACTAAAAAATATTTTTTAGAGGTTTTCAATACAAGGGGCTTATATTTCTCGCATATATAATTTAGTATAGCCTGGTCTCCGTCCTTATATTTTCTTATCAATTCTTCATCGGAAAAGTCTTCATATTGGTGTTTCATTTATGCCTCCAGCATGATTATATGTCCTAACCCTTATTTGTGCTAATACGCTGTCTAACAACCTCATAAGCCAACACACCACAGGCTACTGAAGCATTAAGAGAATCAATATCTCCAAACATTGGAATGGATGCTACCATATCACAATTTTTCTTTACTAGCTCTGAAACACCATGCCCCTCATTACCAATCACAAGACCTATAGAGCCTGTCAGGTTCAAATCGTACATAGTTGTGCCGCCCATGTCAGCGCACACAAACCACATTCCCTTTTCTTTAAGCTCTTCCATAGTCTTGGAAATGTTTGTTACTTTGGCAACAGGAGTATAATTGATAGCTCCTGCAGATGCCTTAGCCACTGTAGCTGTGAGTCCCACTGCCCTATGTTTTGGAATCACCACTCCGTGGGCACCCACCTGATTAGCTGTACGAATGATAGCACCCAGGTTGTGAGGATCCTCAATATTATCAAGAATAATTAAAAATGGAGCTTCACCCTTATCTATGGCTCTTTGCATTATTTCATCCAGCTCCACATAATCATAGCTGGCAGCGTATGCCAGCACACCTTGATGCTTTCCTGTTTCTGAAAGCTGATCAAGTCGTTCCTTCTTCACAAAGCTAACCACAGTATCTTTACTCTTTTTAGCTTCTCTAAGAATGGTTTGCACTGGGCCATCCTTGCAGCCTTCTAGTACAAAAAGCTTATCTATAGTTTTTCCACTTCTGAAGGCCTCTAAAACTGCGTTTCGTCCTTCAACTATTCTACTCTCTTCCATTTGTTTACCTATACCGACGGTATGTAGCTGTAAAAGTAAGAAACTTTTTTCATCGTTTTCACTATACTCTCAAAAAGTTCCTTATTTTACAGCTACATACCTTACTCTTTCTATATGTTTACATTACTACCAATTTTACAGGTCTAGTTGTAGCAGTGATATGCCACGGTTTACCAGGCTACATATACGCTCCATGTCCCCTTTAAGATAAAGGTATCCCATTACGGCTTCGAAGCCTGTGGCTTCCAGGTAGTCCATGGTGCTGGCATTTTTTGCTTTTGTGTGAGGCTTTGAATTACGACCTCTGCGATACCACTCTTTTTCTTCCTCTGTAAGTTCATCCATCATTGCCAAAACCATAGCAGCTTGCGTGGGAGCCTTTACTATCTGGCTGGCTCTTTGGTGAAGCTTGTTTACTGGGGTGTTTCCTTTGTTTACCAGTATGGAGCGAATCACCAAATCAAAAATAGAATCCCCTATATATGCTAACGTAAGTGGTGAATAGGTACGGATATCTTTTTGTTCTATGTTGAATTTTTCATTCAAATAGCTATTTATATCAATTTCCATACTACTCCCTCACGAGTATCTTTTATTTCTACACCCTTAGCTAAAAGCTCATCTCGAATAGCATCAGCTGTTGCAAAATCTTTTGCTTTTTTTGCTTCGGCGCGTCGTGCAATTGCATCATTTATATAGGCTTCCAGTTCAGCATCCACAGATGAACCGGACTCTGCCAAAGCCTTTGCATGACCAATCAAATCCAAAGAAAGCACCTTATCAAAGCTTTCAACAAGTGCCAGCTTTGTAGCATCGTTTGTATTAGCCTTTAGAGCATCATATAAAACCGTCACAGCCATAGATGTGTTCAAATCATTTGAAACAGCATCAAGGAATTTCTGTTCAAACTCTGCCTTTACAGCTTCATCCACATCACCCTCAGCTTTGAGCTCAGCTATACGCTTAACTAATTTGTTATAGGCTTGTACTGTATTATCTAAATTTTCATAAGAAAATACTAATGGCTTGCGATAATGTGACTGCAAGCAGAAGAACCTGTATACAAGAGGGTCGTAGCCCTTTTCCTGAAGCACAGATACAGTAAGGATAGCTCCCTTTGATTTAGACATCTTGCCTGACTGGTCATTAAGATGATTGCTGTGGAACCAATAATTGCACCACTTATGACCAAGGTAAGCCTCAGACTGGGCAATCTCATTAGTATGATGTGGGAAGATATTATCAACACCACCGCAGTGAATATCAATGTATTCTCCTAAGTGCTTCATAGAAATGCATGAGCACTCAATATGCCAGCCTGGATATCCCTCGCCCCATGGGCTGTCCCATTTAAGAGCCTGGTCTTCAAATTTTGACTTTGTAAACCATAGCACAAAATCTGTTTTATTCTTTTTATTAGTATCTTCTTCCACATCATCACGAACGCCCACTTCAAGGGCTTCCTTCTCAACTGATGAAGAAAATACATAATAGTCGCTAAGCTTGCTTGTGTCGAAATACACGTTTCCACCAGCCACATAGGCATAGCCCTTCTCCAGAAGAACCTCTATCATATGGATGAATTCTGGAATGCAATTTGTGGCAGGCTCAACTATATCAGGTCTTTTGTTTCCTACTGCATCAAAATCCTTAAAGAATGCATCGGTATAGAACTTTGCAATCTCCATAACTGTCTTGTGCTCACGCTTAGCACCAGCCACCATCTTATCTTCACCAGTGTCAGCATCAGAAGACAGATGTCCCACGTCCGTAATATTCATAACACGTTTAACATCATATCCTGCATATTCCAGGGATTTAATAAGAATATCCTGCATGATATATGTACGAATATTTCCAATATGTGCAAAATGGTACACTGTAGGTCCACAGGTGTAAATGCTCACCTTTCCTGGAACCCGAGACTTAAACTCCTCTACCTGCCTATCTAGTGTATTGTAAAATGTAAATTTATTTGCCATTATTTTTCTCCAGTCCGCATTTGTCACGCTTACAAGCCTAATCAATTCTCCGTTCAGCTTAATATGCTTCACTTGAGAATTATTAGAGCTTGTCCGCTACAAATGCTAATCTTAATAATATTTTTAGATTTATTTACGGGCGCAACCTGGACAGCTTTCACAGCTTCGAGCACTATCGTAAACCACGTTGCTGCCATCATAAAATTCGTAAAGTAAACACACCGCCTGTGCGCTGATTCCCTCTTCACGTCCTGTAAAGCCTAGATGTTCTTCTGTGGTGGCCTTTATATTAACCTGGGACACATCTATCCCAAGACATTTTGCCACATTTATTTCCATCTGCTCTATATATGGACGAAGCTTTGGAGCCTGAGCTATAACAGTAGCATCTACATTTCCCACTACATAGCCCTCATCCATCACAAGCTCTCTAACCTGCTCCAACAATTTCATGGAATCAGCCCCCTTATATTTGGGGTCAGTGTCTGGAAAATGAGCACCAATATCCTTCAAGCCTGCTGCTCCAAGCACAGCATCTGCTATTGCATGCAACAATACATCAGCATCGGAATGACCTAAGAGTCCCAGTGTATGCTCAATTTTGACACCACCAATTATCAAATCCCGGTCCTTCACAAGCTTATGCACATCATAACCTGTACCTATCCTCATGTTGCCTCCTATAATAATCCCTTTATATACGGAAAAATCCACCTACTAAACTACTGTATTATAACAAAAAAGGTATTGATTTGATAGTGGCATTTTAATCAACATTAGTAGACACATATAAGCTTCTGCTAATTATGCTGCCATATAGTCATAGTATTCTTCCTCGGTGGCAAATAATTCATATTCCCCATCAACATATCCCATATAACCTACATCAATAACATATCCTTTCATAAAAACACCTCCGTGACTTGCTATTATTTATCAACTGTCTAAATAATAACTCACGGAGGTGTACATATTTATTCCCATCTAACCACTTGGCGTTGGATAATCAAACAAGAAACTCTATTTATTTGTTTCACCATCAGCTTTTTCTTTTTCTTCACTAATTTCTTTGTTTTTCTTGTTTTTCTTCTTTTTATTCCTTCTTACAATGCAAAAGACTATTAAAACAATAATTCCTATGATAAGCAAGTATGGCAATAAGTATATCAGTCCTATTACGAATCCTTGCAGGAAGGATACAAAGCCCACAAATGAATTTCTGAATGCCTCAGAAAAACGATTCCATGCGCTATCTGCTTTTACTTCCGAATATGTAGCCACCTCGCTTATGTCAATGTTAACTGTACTATAATCCACCTGGTCATCATAAGTCTTCATCTGTGCGGTATAGCTCTCAATCTGATACTGCACCTCATTGATTCTGTCTTCGATTTCAAGCAGTTCAGTGACATTTTCTGCATTTGCTTCCAGCTCCTGCAAACGCTCCAGCTTTGTGTTTAAGCTCTTTATCCTGGCTTGTACATCCACATAGCTTGATGTGATATCATCTACACTTTCATTTTTAGATGTAAGTGAACCCACATCCCCAACACTTCCCATAAAAGCGTCATATTTATCAGCAGGAATACGTGCTAAAAAACTGGCACTACGATTGCCATATTCCACATTTCCATAGGTGGATGTGCTTTCAAAATAACCACCATTAGATGCTACCAGCTCCTTGATGGCACGAACATCCTCATCAAATTTTTTCGATTCAAGACTGATATATGAATTGTATATAAGCTTGCGGCTAGTGTCATATTCAGATAAATCCACTTCAGAAGGCTCCCCAGATTCAGGAGCAGAAGCATCTTCAGCATAATCATAAGTAGCTGCACTATCTGATGTAGTATCACTAGTTTCATAATCTGCTACAGCACTTTCCTCGAAGCCCATTGAGTTTTTGGAAGCAAAAGAATTTGATGCTCCGACCGCACTTTCTGTACTTGGTGAAGAGCCTCCACAGGCTGTGGCAAGTGTCATAAAGCCTATTAATAATAAACCTACTATTCTTTTTTTCATCTTATTCCCCCCAATCTGTTACTCTAAACCTAATTTAGAATACTTATGAACCTCCGGGTTCTCCCATCCAGAACCATCATCAGTGAATGTGATTTCAGCAAAAACAATCTCTCCATCTTTTATCTCTTTAACCACTTTGCCCTCTATCTCCACTGTTCCAAGCTCTTTGATGCCATCTGCGACACTGTAAAGTGTATTTATGCCATCGTTGCTCACAAGCACATAGTTTCCATCTGAAGCATGTATATAATAGCCGTATGCAAAACCATACTCCTCAAGCTCATCAGATACACTGGAATCTCCTACAACCAAACGATACTGAGCTTGTTCTTCTTCATAATCATTTATAAGGTAAACCTTTTCCAGCTCGCCATCATTGTTTACGTCAAAGTTTTCTACAAAACCTTGGTTTGATAGCTCCATTGAATAAAATCCATCATCTGGAATATATGCTTCATTAAAGCCTTCTATCACACTATAAGGCACTGTAAAGCTGAGTATTCCAGCTGCATATGGGGCTATTGAATATTGCTGGAATATAAATACTATCCCAGTATTGCTAAGATAATATTCAGGATAAAAATCCCCCTCAAAGGCTTCCCTTATATTCTCAGCATATTCACCAGTAGCATCATCAGAATAGAGATTTGACTTAGCCAACTCATCAGATTCATCTATAGTGCTGATAATATAAGAAATAGCTGTTTCTGAAATTGCTTCCTTATCTGCAAAATCCTCTATTTCCAACTGCTTTCCTGTAGCCACGTCAAAGCTGTAGCCTAAGGCATCTGTCATGCCGTGAGCACCACCAGTGAAAGAATAATCATAAATCAAAAAGCTAAATACTTTTGAGTCAGACCTGATTACTTCTACTGTTATATCTCTAGAATAGCTCATTTCATAGTATTCATAGTCCTCATCTTCATCAGCATATTCCTTCATTTCATTGTTTTGTTCAACAGCTTCCTCATTCATAGACTCTGCACTTTGATTGAATGAAGTGACCATTTCTGAAAACAAATCATCTACAGCAGTTTGTAGCTGAGGATGATTGTTATCTGTGATTTGAACACATTCTACCTTTCCTGTGAAATTGTCATAGCCTTCTGCTGCCACAGAGGTAATGGCATAGGTAGGAGCTGCCTGCTCCGTTGCCTCTTCATCCTTTACCTCTTCATCCTTTACCTCATCTTCTGTTGTTTCTTTTTCTTCAACAGTATCTGATGTGTCAGACACCTCAGTATTAGATTCTATAGAATTTTGCTTACCACAAGCGAAAAGTGCCGATGATGCACAAATACATGCCATAAATAATGCTATTTTCTTCTTCATCCTAAACCTCCTTTTTAACTAAACAAATACTCTTCCCATTTATTTTCAGTATACTTAGACATCCGTATTATTTCAAGTAGTACACTAAAGTTTTTAGAATTATTTTAGTATTTTTTACATTTAGTTTCAAAAATCATTTATAAAACTCCATATCTTGAGCTTCTAATAAAACAAGACCCCCTATTTACTAGGGAGTCTTGTTCGAAAGGAGGATTTATTATAACAAAAGAGTTTGAAGCTATTTAATCACCAGTCTCCTTGCACCCTCTGCTGCAAGTGGACTTCTGACTGTCTCACTCTCTTCGAATGTAATCTGAGC
>CAMNPQ010000113.1 GCA_946548305.1 uncultured Pseudobutyrivibrio sp. | reverse complement strand
AAGACCGGTGGAATTTACCATTTCACTGGAATTTACAATTTCAAGTTAGCGTTTTCTATAACTTTAGGTTCTCAAAAATATCTTTAAATACAGAATCTCCATATTTTTCATAAATCATTGCAGCTAATTCATAACAATAATCATCTTCTCTAGCGGATATAACTAGAATATTCATTAT
The DNA here is from genome assembly GCA_946548305.1 of uncultured Pseudobutyrivibrio sp. GTDB lineage: Bacteria > Bacillota > Clostridia > Lachnospirales > Lachnospiraceae > Pseudobutyrivibrio. Next base: position 8,519 of record CAMNPQ010000113.1, on the reverse strand, counting down.
ATGATCACTTGCTACTAATGTATAAACTACCCTTATTCCAATCCTTTTATACTTAATTTTTATAAATCCTGTAAGATTACTCCCATTTTTATTTCCTAAGGGCTTCCCATATCCATTTGGGTATGGTAGTGGTGCTTCTGAAGCTTTCATTATTCCAGCCAATACTTGCTTTCTAATGCTATTATCAATTTTATAATAGTCTTTTTGAGCCTCTTTACATATTTTTATTTCCCAGCCCACTATTCAAACTCAACTTCATCCATTACTTCTTTTAGTTCATCAAGGGTGAATCCTTCAGCTTCTATAAATTCTTTAAACGGCGTAGATTCATCATTAGCCCTCTCCTTAGCTTTTTCCTCTAAAAACATATCGTGAAGCTTTTCAAAATACATCTCTAGAACCTTAATTCTTCGTTGAGTGCGTCTGTATTCCTCGATAGAAATTACAACTGCTGTTGGCTGATTATTTTTAAGGACCACATACTCTTTATTATTATTAGCTACATCGGAAAAAATTTTCCCCGCTTTACCCTGACTAAAATCTGATATAGGAACTAACTGCTCAGTAAACTCTGCTAATGAAATACTCATATAAGCACCTCCATATGTATATTTACATTATAATATACGTTAACATTTTAATCAATATATTAATGTGTTTATTTTACTATTTTTTATTGTTATTTCTTCGCAGTAGGGTATTTTGCTATATTATTTTCCTCTTTTTGGATTCGAAGTATATCCTGCCAGGCTTCTTCATCAATTTCTCTACCAGCAAATTGTTTATTACGGTCTGCCTCTGTAATTTCTCGAATTACACGACATGGATTTCCAGCTGCCACAGTCCATGCAGGAATATCCTTGGTAACAACAGAACCTGCTCCAATTACAGAGTTATCTCCTATAGTTACTCCTGGACAGATTACCACATTGCCGCCAATCCAGACGTTATTTCCAATAGTTACATCTATTCCATATTCATATGATGTATTTCTGGTAGCTGGATGAACTGGATGGCCTGCTGTATAGATTGCTACATTTGGCGCAAGCTGCACGTTGTCACCAATTCTGATTCTACCTACGTCTAGCATGGTACAGTTGTAGTTAGCAAAAAAATTCTTCCCAACTTCTATATGAGAGCCGTAATCACAATAGAATGGCGGATTAATAAATGCATCCCCCTCTGTCTTTCCAAGAAGCTCCTTAACAATTTCTTTTATTGCATCAAAATCAGCTCTGTCAACCGTATTTAATTTCTGAGTAAGACGCCTTGCTATCTTCTGCTCCTCAAAAACTTCATCATCTGAAATATAGACTAGTTCCCTATCTCTTCTTTCAACATTACTCATTTTCATTTATTTTTTACTCCTTCTGACCCTAATACTAGATTCCCATTTCACTTTTCAAATGCGAGTAAAGATATGCTGGAGTCCACTTAAGATTCACTGGTGTAACCATTGCCTTGAATGCAACTGGTGGTGCCTGTGTTCCCTTGTATGCATCCAAGAAGTTATCCAGGTTATCGCTGGTGAACCCATCAAAGATTAAAAGTTCAGATATGTTTTCGTCACAATCCATACCTGGCTTTGCAGACTTACTGGGGTCTACTAAATGCTCAATAGATTTGTGGATATCTTCATTTGATATGTTTGCTATCTCAGCTCCAACTGCCTTGCAAGCTTTGGCAACAGCCCCCATTTTGTTAAACATAAGATTATATACAAAAACTCTCATTCTACTGCTCCTTTAACGATGTATCTTGCTTATAAAATGTCATACACTGCTCATTACACCAAAAATAGGTATCTCTTACCCCTGCAATATAGAATAGTACCCCATTGCCCTCATATCCATAGGTATCAATAATTAGCTCTGGACAAAGTCCTGATTCAGAGCGGTCAATATATTCCCATTTATAGGCCGTGTCACCATAATAGTCAATCAATGGAAAATATAGATATGCCGTGTTATCCTCCAAAAGTCTTATTGCAACTTCATGCTCAGGATTGTACCAGGTTCCAATAATATCACTATTATAGGTTATCACAAAATCGTCAAATTTTTCGTATCCATCGGCATCTGGGGTTTCCCAATCTGTGCTAAATCTGGCAATCACCTCGGGCGTGAGCCAATTTTCTCTATCCTCGTCACTAATATCTTCAACACCCTCAGTATCATACATATCTCTATAATTACTGCCATATTCATCAGCTTGTTTTACGCCAAGCTGGTACTCTTGATCAATATCCAAATCCGGATAATATCTTGTATATTGCCTCTGCTGATCTGCACTTAATTCTTTCTGTAAAATTCCATTAATAGCCTCACTATAATAGTTATATGGGTCAAGAAAATCAGCACTAAGCATATATAGCAGTCCATTATCAAGTTCTTGCTGCTCTGTAGGAAGATTCAAGCCGTAAAAAAACCATACTAATAGTTCAAATAATAGCGCAAAAAACATACAAATAGCTGTTACTAGCACTAGGGCATATTTACCCATTTTTTTACTTATATGGCATACAATAATTCTTATTATATAAATTGCCAATATTATTGTAATTATTAACCATAGTATCAGAAGGCATGTACTTGTTCTTGAAGCAAAGCTACTTCTATAGCTCACACCCTCTGGGAAAAAATAAGGTGCAATGGCAAATACCAACGTAGCAATAGCTGTACATATAAGAGCAAACAATCCACCTATCTTTAATGATTTCATCATTCTTCTCCTTAGAAATATAAATACTAGTATAATAAGTAGGTCTCTTACAGTTTAAGCTTTACAACTTATAAATCAAGGATTCTCCGAAAAAATACTAACATAACATGAGCCCGAACGAATATCGTCGGGCTCACTAATAACTCTGTCGCACATCTATCCATTCTTAAAGCCTACTCCATCACAACCACTATCTTGCCATCGGCTCTGCCTGAATCCTGCATAGCTATCGCCTCTTTGATATCCTCAAATCTGTATACAGATCCGTAGCATGGCTTCAATTTATACTTGTTAAAGAATGCAAACATATCATCTATTATTTCTTGATTTGGATAGTTAGAGAAAAATCCAGTCAAATAAACTCCATTAGGGATATTCTTTATAGGATCAAAATCATTTAATACATAAACTCCACCAAGAATTCCTGTCTGGCATACAATAGCACCTTTATCCACAGCTTTAAGTGTATCTAAAAGTGATTTTGGTCCTACTAAATCTAGTGCCTTTGTAACACCCTCTATTATTCCTGCTAGCTTTCCATCATCTATTATTACTTCATCAGCCTCACTAAGCTGGGAAAAATATTTTTCTTTATGAGTTGTTGCAATTACCTGACACCCCAATGCTTTTGCTATCTGTATAGCAGCATAGCCTAAAGCACAGCTTGCGCCTCTAATTAGGATTGTATCTTCAGGCTGTAACTGTAGACACTCAAATAAAGAGCCCCAGGCTGTGAAATATGTTTCTGGAATAGCTGCAAGCTCTTCCCACTTCAAATCACTTTCAATTGCAAAAACATGATGAGCTGGAAGCATGGCATATTCAGCATAGCTACCATCAAAGGAACGTCCCATGCCTCCCATTAAAGCTATCACTTTTTGACCTGCTTTAAACTGAGAATCCGACCCGTCCACTATTTCACCTACACACTCTATTCCAGGTATTACAGGCTTATTAATATAATCAGCCTGTATCTCTTCAAATCGAAGTATTTGCTCAGAATGATTCAGCCCAAAGCCCCTCACCTTTACAAGTACCCAGCCAGGCTTTACATGAGGTATTTCTACTTTTTTAATTTCGATATCATTAGCCTCTGTTACCTTATCGATAACTACCGCCTTCATCTTTCCCATAATTGTCTCCTACATAAACAGTTCACTATTCTCATCAGCCCAGCATTGTGGGTCATCTGAATAAAAACTTCCATTAGTTCCGTTGGCAACAGCAGGGCAGCCTCTACACCATGGCTTTAGCTTGCATTTACTGCATTTCTCAAATTTATCGTATTCTCGATAATCTTCAAAGCTAGTCTCCCAAAGGTCTGCTATTCTATCCATAAATACATTACCTACTTTACTATCTGCCACTCTTCTGCATGCATAGATGTCTCCTGTTGGAAGAATAGTCATGTGACAATTACCACAATTACAACCGCCGTAAATCATATCTGGCATAGCATCCTCTGGAATATGAAATTCTCCAATCTCATATTCATATAATGTCCAAAGATGGTCCTTTTTATTGAAATAGGTTTTACAGCCTTCAGCCTTATATTCCTTAAATTTCTTATCACAAGTAGCCAACAAGTCTCTGTATTCCATTGCTGTCATGGAAGCATCCAAATCTCCACCGCTTGGCACATATCTTGCAAAAGCAAACACATTCGCCCCTGCCTTTACCACTTCATCAATTATTCCAGGAACTTCCATACGATTTGTCTTTGATACCGTGGTCATTATTACACTTCTTATTCCAGCTCTATTAAGACAACCTATTTTTTCTAGAGTACAATCATAAGAACCTGGCTTTCTAAACCAGTCATGCGTCTCTCTTAAACCATCTAATGACAGCTGATACTTTTCACATCCATACCATTTAAGCTCTCTACAAACCTGGTCATTTAAATGAAATGGATTTCCAAGAATTGTAAATTTGATGTCATTATCGTGTAGCAAATCCAACAATCTCCAAAAATCTGGATGAAGAATTGGATCTCCACCAGTTATATAAAAATAAGGTGTTCTACCATGTACTTCACAGAAATCCAGACAATTATAAAAAGTATCTTCCATCTGCTGCCAATTCATTGAATCTAAGCATGTATGCTCACCACTGGAATAAATATAACAATGCTTGCATCTTTGGTCACACTCATCTGTAATATGCCATTGAAATGAAAAATATGGTTTCATCACCCTTTACCTCCGAATAATTGACCTCCAGCAAAATCACTGGAGGTCGCATTTCATTAATGCAGTTCTTCTAATTACTTGTCACCAGTGCCACATGCAGAACCGCATGCAGCTGGCTTCTCATCTCCTGCACCACAAGCTGTTCCATTAGCAACTGCCTGTACTTCTCCATTAACCCATCCATTAAGATTTGAAAGAGCCATAATTTATTCCTCCTTAAACTATATGATTGAAAGCCCTATTGCTTTCGTTGTCTTCAATATATCAGCCGAATCTACAAAGAAAAAGTACGCACTTTTTTATTACCCAGTTACTTTTTTGTAACTTATCGACTTATCAAAACCCAGGTGTTATATTGGATTCATAAATGATGTTACATTCAATTTGAAACTTATTACGCACCCTCTTAGAAAGGAGTCTACCATGAAAACAAAAGAAGAATTGCCAGAGTGCCCTGTAGCCACAACGGTTAGCTTGATTGGCAGCAAATGGAAATTACTTATAATGAGAAATCTCTTAGTTCGCCCTTGGAGATTTAATGAATTAAAAAACAGCTTAGATGGAATCAGCCAAAAGGTACTTACTGATTCTCTTCGTTCAATGGAAGAAGATGGAATAATTACAAGAACTGTTTATCCCGAAGTGCCACCTAGAGTCGAATATGCTTTATCAAATCTAGGTGAGTCAATGCGCCCCATTATAAAATCTATGGAAGAATGGGGCAAAGATTATAAAAATAATTACTAAAACACTCCTATCCACCCATCCACAAAAATGCTAGAATACATTCATGAAAAAATTATATTTAGCACCACTAGAGGGTGTCACTGACAGCATATATCGAAGAACTTTTTTGAAATACTACGGAGGTGTAGATAAGGTCTACACCCCATTTTTGTCTCCAAATTCCACCTACAAATTTACAACCAGGGAATTTAAGGACATTAATCCAGAAAAAAATGATGTAAGTTTAACAGTTCCCCAGTTGCTAACAAACAATCCCGATCATTTCACTTGGGCTGCAACCGAAATTATTGCCTTAGGTTTTAAAGAAATCAATCTGAATTTAGGGTGTCCAAGTGGCACAGTTGTATCAAAAAAGAAAGGTTCTGGGCTATTATTCTATCCAGAAGAACTAGATAGATTTTTATATGAAATATTTAATCAGCTAAAAGGAAAGTGCTCCCTATCTATAAAAACCAGACTTGGAAAACATGAACCAGAAGAATTCTATGAAATTCTGGAAATATACAATAAATATCCTATATCAGAGCTAACAATCCATCCTCGTATTCAATCAGACTTTTATAAAGAGCCTGTTAAAATGGATTTTTTTGATTATGCTTATGAAAATGCAAAAGCTCCTCTAGTTTATAATGGAGAAATCCACTCATCAGCAGATATAGAAATGATTGAAGAAAAATACCCTAACATTGCTGGAGTAATGGTAGGACGTGGTCTTATTGCAAATCCAGAGCTGGGATTACAATATAAAAAACTAAAAAATACTTCCGAAATAGACCTAAAAATACTAAAAGAGTTTCACAATACCCTTTTACAGGAATATAGTGAAACCCTGTCGGGAGAAAAGCCTGTCCTTCATCGCATGAAAGAATTCTGGAGCTACTGGCAGATACAGTTTCCAGAGGATGAAAAGACAATTAAAAAAATCAAAAAAACTAATAAATTACAAGAATATAAGGATTATGTGAGCAAACTAATCTAAGCTTTCCATAGTATTAGCAAACAGTGTTTGAAACTCCTGCTCTTCTTTTATCATTTGCTCATGATATACCTTAAGGTGGGCAGGAGTAATCACATCACTTGTAATCCATTTTAACTGAGAAACTGCTTTTTCAGTTTTTATAACTATTTGCTTATATTCATCACCTATCATAAGCAGCTTCTTGGCATCCTCCTTCGGCAATATTCCGCTGGTAGTAATTCCCATCACATCATAGATAATATCATTTGCAATAGGTCCTATAATCACATCAGCTGATATCTTATCAGCTTTATGATTACGATTATCATAGATGTAATCAAACCAATCACTACCACGCTCAAATGAAAGGATATTTAAACCAGTGGTATCTAATTCATATTCATTAATAATTGTATCAGAACCACTGCGCTCCTTGGCCCATCTATATGAAAATTCCTTATCATCTGTCAAATAAAAGCCTTGCCCAAAATCAGCATTTTTCCTACCATAATGAATATCAGGATTTTTGATAATATCAAAACCGACATGATATAGAACCATACTCGCCACCCCACTAATTTTCACAAATCCATTTGATTCCCTTAGCCAATCTTAAATCAGCATCTTTGAAATGATTACCTTCGTTCATTTCAAAGATACTTTCTATTCCATTATTTTTAATTAACTCACAAATCTCTTTTGTATTATCTTCCACTGTACGAAGCATCTGATTTCTTGTCTTAGCCTCTTTGTCTCCAAGAGAAAAATACACTCGCTCTGGCTTCACCACCATTTCATTTTTTCTGACAAAATCTAAGAAGCCTGGAAACCACATAGAACCAGATGCACTTACAGCTCTGCAAAAGATATCTGTCTTATATAAGCTATAGATTGCAAACAAGCCCCCCAGGGAATAGCCTGCTATTGCCACAAAGCTAGGCTGCCCATTAAGTTCTGCAAGTATAGTCGGCACAATTTTATCTTCAAGCTTCCTAATATAACCATCAGCTCCACCTGTACAAGGGCTATCCCCCTTAAACATAGGCGGACACTCCCATGGTGTCATTTCATCATTCCAATCTATATCAGAAATTACAGCCAAGACTATGGGGATTGACTCAATCTGCTGTATTGCCTCATATATTTCATGACCATCTCCTTGAAACGTATTTACGATAACAAGGGGTGCTTTAGTATTTTCTTTTCCATATATGTATATATGCTTGCCTTCTACTAACATTTTAGAACCTCCATGGCAAATACGCCGCTCCAATGGCAACAATGATAAACTTCTTTACATGCATTAGCAACCTTTTATAACCAAAAATAGACGAATCTAAATAACTAGATTCGCCTATACATATTTCAAACAATAATTAAGATAAAGATTTTCTAATAACGCCCTTAGGATCTTTGATAAGTACAAAAACAATCCATATAACAAGTGCAAGTGCTACCACCGAGAATCCAAGGAATGTATCATTAATCATATCATCAAGAGCAGGTGTAAAGTATTCTGCCCTAAGCTCAGCATATTCAAAAATCGCATCAACAAGCCACATAAGTGATGCGCCCCAAAACATGAACATCAACACATGCAGCTGCATGTCATTGTTCTTTCTGTTATACCACAAAGCAGTTGTAATTACTGCTGCTACCACTGTAATTAATAATGTCATGATTTCCTCCTACATTGTAGATTTAACGCCAGAAGCTGGTCTTCTTACAATCATATCTGCAGTTACACACATACCAATCCAAACAGCTGTAACAAGAACTGCCATAGATACACCTACTGTTGCAATTTCATGAAGCATCTCTGCTGTATCCTCAGGATTTGACATTGCTGTTAAGAATGGAAAGAAAGGCTGAACCTCGCCATGCCATACATGCTCAAATGC
>CAMNPQ010000112.1 GCA_946548305.1 uncultured Pseudobutyrivibrio sp. | reverse complement strand
CCTGGAAATTCTTTTGTAATATGCAGCATCTCAATTACATAATCTTCCATCGCAATCGCCCTTTCTAAAATGATAGTCAACAGTTTTAAAAAAACTAACCATCGCTTTTTTGATAATGCTTTCTCACTTGTAGAAACAGCAAAACCATAAAAATCATTGCAGCCTCTGTAATGATTTTTATTTTCTTGCTTTATTTAAAAAAGGGAAGGAATTAACCTTCCCTTTGTATAGTGTTTCTAAATCATATATCGCTTAAAATTAATGAATATTGTCATATTCTGTAACCTTGATTTCTGTAGCTGGCATCTTCTCTGTTGTGTTGTCAACAGTGATTGTACCATCATAAAGCTGTGCTACAAGTGCCTTGTAGTCATCAACTGTGAATGTCTCCATTGACCATGTGTCAGTTGGAAGCTGTACATAGTTAAGAGATGGGTCATCACCTGAAACGATACCAAGGTTCTCAATCTTTCCAGCGTAGTTAGACCAGTTGCCAGCGAATAAATCTGTAAGTGTAGAATCTACTGTTGCAGCAAGACCCTTCATTGCAGATGTAACGCATACGCCATCGCCGTAAAGTCCATCGATTGTGCCTGACTGATCAACGTCAACACCGATAACCTTACCATTAACCTTCTTAGCAGCCTCACCAGCTGATGTGTAGATACCACCACCGCAAGCAAATACGATTTCAGTACCATTTGAATACCATGTATCCATCTGAGCTGTGATAGCTTCATCACCGAAGAACTGACCACCATATACATAGTTTACTTCTACGTCAGAAGTATTGCCAAGCTCTACTGCTGCATCATCACATCCCTGAACAAATCCAAAGCCGTAACGGATAACAGCTGGAACAGCCATACCGCCAAGGAAACCAAGCTTTGTGTAGCCTTCCTTTACTGCTGCATAACCTGCCATGTAACCAGCAAGCTCTTCCTGATATGTGAATGAGCAAACATTCTCAGGAAGTGTGTAATCACCAAAGTCACCCTCGCTGCAGTCAAGAGCGATGATTGTAACCTCTGGATAATCCTCAGCAACTGCCTTAATCATATTTGCAAATAAGTAACCTGGAACAATTACTACATTGTAGCCATCTAAAACAGCATTCTCAAATGAAGCGATACGAGCATCATCTGAATCCTCTGTTGGCTTGTAGTACTGGAAATCTGCTCCATTAGCCTCAGCAAAAGCCTTTGAAGCCTCATAAGTAGTCTGGTTGAATGACATATCTGTGATATCACCAGAGTCTGTAATCATAGCAATTCTATAATCGCTAGAAGCTGTTGTCTCAGCAGTTGTCTCCTCAGCTGCGCCTGACTCTGTTGAACCTGTCTCTGCTGTATCTGCTGTAGAATCGCTGCTTGCAGAAGAGCCACATCCAACGAACATAGTAGCCACCATAGTAGCTACAAGAAGTGTGCTTAATAACTTCTTTTTCATTCTTCATTCCTCCTATATTTCGTTTCTATATTATTTAGAAACATCTACTTAAATTATAAGATATTTCAGCATTTTTGCAAGAAGATTGACATTAAAGAGTGGTGTTTATATTTAAATTTTTAGGTCCAAATCCCAAAGGCAATATTTCCTTTAGTGATTTTGTTATTATTTCAACATCTTCCTCAGAAATTTTAGGTAATTTTTTCACATTTTCTACCTTTGCCAAAAGTATATTAAAGCTTTCCGGGTCACAGAATTCGTTTAACACCTGCCTGCAAACCCCACAAGGTGCGCAAAATGGCAGATTATCCTCATTCTCCATTCCACCTACTACAGCAATTGCTGTGAAATCTTTGTAGCCCTCACTAACCGCTTTAAATATAGCAGTCCTTTCAGCACAGTTAGTAGGAGTGTATCCTGCATTTTCAATATTGCAGCCTTTAAATACGCTTCCGTCTTTACATAAAAGTGCCGCCCCTACTTTGTGTCCCGAATAGGGAGTGTATGCCATTTCTCTTGCTTCAAGTGCAAGCTTCACAAGTTCAAAGTCTGTCATTTTATTCACCAACCACCTTTGCGTCAAGTTCAGTATCATCAGCAGCTATATAAACCTTTGCCTGTCTTCCCCATTTGTTATTTGGGAACAGTTCCACCACCTTGTTAAAGCATTCTAAAGCTAAATCAGTCTGATCAGTCAGTCTATAGCAATCCCCCAGCAAAAACAAAGCCGCTCCACTGTCATAGCTTTCATCAGTATCAACCACTGTCTTGAAATTGATAATTGCGCTTTCGTAGTTTTCTTCACCATAAAAGCTGTTGCCGTCATCATAATATCCTTGAAGAATAGTAGGACTCAGCAAAGAGTATAGGTTGTCGTAAGCCTGCTGACCCTGCTCTCCCAAAACGTCCTTTGTAACAAGCTGTATATATTCGCTGGCAGCTTCATTATCTCCAGTGCTGTAATAGTTTTGAGCAGCAAACAAATTGTCATAGGATGTTTCTACATCCTGTTTGTCATCATATGCACTCAGACTTTCCTTTAATTCATCTATCTCAGATTGCAAGCCTTCATTTTTAGAGTTGGATTCTGCCAACGCCTCGTTCAAGGCTAAAATAGTGTCTGTGTTTCCATCCTTCATGTTGTCTTTCACTGTAGGCACAACCAGGAAGAAGCAAATCAAAAGACCTACAATTATTCCAAGAAGTATATTTACAAAGCTGGCTCTTGTATTATCCAGCATACTTCTAAAGGATTTTTCCGACATAATAACTGTGTCGTTTCCGTCAGCAAAAGAAACCGTATCATTCTTTTTTTTGCGACGACCGGTATTTTTATCCTTTAAAGCTGCTTTTACCTCATGAATATATTTTATTGTCAGTGTGTTGTTGGCATCTATTGACGCTGCCTGAGACAGCACTTTTCTGGCATCAAAATATTTCTTTTCATCAATGTACAAAAGTGCCAAAAGCTGCTGTGCTTTCACAAAATTCCCGTTCTGATTAATAACCTTTTTCAATTGAATCTTCGCTAAATCCTTGCTACCGGATTTGCAGTATTCAATAGCCTGATTATATTTTTTTATAATGGAATTTGTTTTAGATAAAAGGCCTGGAGTGTTTTCTATGTCTGCAAGATATCTGTCAGCATCGGGATTATTTTCCTGAAGATTTTTAGACAAAACCCACTCATTTAATGCCAGAACCAGCTCTCCCACCTGGTAGTAGCACAGTCCTAACAGATTTCTGGCACGAGTATTATATTTATAATATTGAAGTGCCGTTTTTAAGGCGTCTATTGCACCTGATAAATCAGATACCCTAGCTTTTTCCAAGCCCTGGTTATAGAACACGAAAGACGTGTATATTATTTGTTTGTATAGCAAAATATCAGCACCGCAGTTATAACACACATGGCTGTCTCCAACATCGGCGCCACAAAAAAAACATTGCATGTATTATTCTCCACTAAGTCCTAATCTATTTTGTCCCATTATTTTGCGCAGTCATATTAAAAAGCAGGTCTGTTAAATCTGTTAAATCCCTGGCCTTAATATCCGCCTCTGCCTGTTCCACCTCAATGGCAGGCTCAAACCTTTTTAATTCTTCTTCAAAATCTATCATTGTTTTACCTGTTCACCTGTTATCCTAATCAGGCGTACGCCTTCCTCACTCTTTTCAATTTCAATCCTTTGATGATTTTCATTGATAGCTACATGATGGTCGTCTACGGATACCGTCGCCCCGGCATACAAGCACCTGAGTACCTTTATAGTAGCACCCTTACCTGATTGAATAACTTCTTTCATCCTATTGAGTTTTTTAGTCTCCTCAAGAACAACAGCCTCATCTCTGATACGAACTCGAAGCAGCTGCATTCTTCTTGGGTCCTCTTTATAATTTATACCACGTTCAGCCCCAATCCTGTCAAATTCTTCAATACCTCTTTTTATCTTTTGAACATTTGAGCTGATGGCTGCAATTTTCTTTGCAAGTATCTCATATTCCGCAGCACGTTCAATATCCACCCCTACTGCAACAGTGGTGTTGGTACCAAAGGAATTGCCAATATCGTTTACCTCGATTCCCTGAACAGCAGAAACATAGCCTCCTATTATGGAAGCATTATTACCATTCAGTTCCACCTTTCCATCACAGGAAATTTTGCTCTTAAAGAAATAATCTGCAGTAATATTTCCTGCGCAGGTGATGATGGCATATTCCACGAACTGGGCTGTAATAGAGCCTTTACAATCAATTATTGTTTTTTCGTTGCCCTTTACCCCTGACAGCAAAAACAAATCCTTGCCTGCATGTATGTCGCAGTCCTCAATAAGTCCATGGATTATAACATTTCCTGCTGCGTCAATCACAGCACCGTCGTGAACTCCACCATGAACGATAACATCTCCATTAAATCTGATGTTGCCTGTCTCAATTCCCACATCTCCCTTTATCTCATGGACAGGAGAAATGGAAACTTTACCCTGATTTACTTCGATTTTGCCTGTGATTTTAGCTGTGTAGGTAAGATTGTCACTGGATCTGTTAAAACCACGACCAATAAGAGGTGGTAAATCTCTAACTGGTTTAGGCTCAAGGATTTGTCCTCTGACGGACATACCTCTACTGCCCTGTTTAGCAGGATGATATGTGGCAATCACATCACCCTCTTGAACAGTTTCTATGGTTTTTATGCTCATATAGTCAGCTGTTCCATCAGGTCTAATAGCAGGCTTTCTATTGAAATTTGTATCAAAATGATATTCGAAATAGCCTGGTGTTCCCTGCACTTGGGCTGTGCCCTCTGCCACCTTTACAGGTCTGCCGTAGATGGGATTATCTGCCAGACGCACAAGCATATCCTGGTCTATTCCAAAAGTAACATTGGCACTATTCAAGAACCCAAGTAGCTGAGCAGCTGTAAACTTGGGCACGTCATTTTTCCCATCTGGAATTTTGAAAGTAAGTGTAGCTTCCAATCCGTTAGATGAGACCTGTACTTTTGGTGCTAGTGCGCTGATTGGCTGAGCCATAAATCCCCCGAAACAATTATAATCAATAAAACTTTTCTAAATTAACTTCATTACTGGAATGTTTTGTCATAAATTCAGAAATCTACTCTAATTATAGTTATTTCTGTTAAATTTGTCATGAAATTTTCGATTTTTGTTTAAATTTTCATTAATTTTTCACATCAAAAGGCTTTTTTAGTATTTTCCATCATTTGGAAGACCTTTTACAGCCTTAACCACACGGCTTGTGCCAAGTCTGCTTGCACCAAGATCGATGAATTTCTGTGCATCTTCAAGTGAAGCAATACCACCAGCTGCCTTAATAAGTTTGCCGTTTGTCATGTGTTCTGCCATAAGCTTGATATCATCAAATGTAGCACCACCTGTAGAGAAGCCTGTAGATGTCTTGATGTAATCTGCATCAGACTTAGAAACAACCTCGCACATCTTAATCTTCTCTTCGTCTGTAAGTAAGCAGCACTCGATGATAACCTTTAAAAGCTTACCCTTGCAAGCTGCCTTAATTGCGTTAATCTCAGCAAGAACATCATCATATCTGCCTTCCTTAACCCAACCTACATTGATAACCATATCTACTTCTGCAGCACCGTTATCTACAGCATCACTTGCCATAAAGCACTTAGAAGCTGTTGTAGCATAGCCGTTAGGGAAACCAATAACTGTACAGATTGGAAGGTGTCCGCCCTGCTCCTTAACATACTCTGCAGCCTGCTTTACAAAGCTAGCCGGGATGCAAACTGAAGCAGTCTCGTACTTCATACCGTCATCTACAATACCCTTAATGTCATTCCATGTTGCGTCAACACCAAGTAAAGTGTGATCGCATTTGCTTAAAATGTTCTTAATATCCATTGTCGTATCCTCCTAATTCGTAAGAAGCAGCGTCTAAGTTCTCCGTGCTCCCGCAGGCCACCTTCCAAACCTGCGGATGGTCCTAACACGGACCCGTCCTCGGCTTGGAGCCTTCCTGCTCGCGCTTGCCTAGGTTGTGCCGCTGCTTATTATATTTAAGCGTGTAAGCATCAAGCTCTAATAATTCTCAAGCGAAGCTTTCTTCAGCTGAGCGGATAATTCATTAGGCTTGTAGCTGTAACACGCGTAGGTTTTCTCTCAACATAAGCATGTAGACGACAAGCTATTATATTACTTAAGCGAAACGTGTCAGTGAGCGTAGTAATATAATGCTTGTAGCCGTAACACGCGTCGGTTCTTAACGCATTGAAGCAAGTCTAGCCTCAACCTGAGCCATCATTGCTTCGTATTTAGCCAGCTTCTCACGCTCCTCTGCAACCTTTGCCTCTGGTGCTTTGCTCATGAATTTCTCATTTGAAAGCATGCCGCGAGAGCGTGCAAGCTCTTTTTCAAGCTTTTCTTTTTCTTTTGTAAGACGCTCCTTTTCCTTTTCGAAATCTACAAGATCCTCAAGTGGTACGAAAAGTGTAGCATCTGGAATAACAGCTGATACAGCATCATCTGAGATACCAGCCTTATCAGCCTGGATGAATACCTCTGTTGCACCAGCAAGAGTCTTGAAGATTGGTGTAATCTCATCAAATGTAGCTCTTACATCTGCATCGTCAGCTACGATGTGGATAGCCGCCTTCTTTGAAGGTGGAACATCCATATCTGTGCGAAGCTGTCTCATGCCACGAACAACATCCTTTGCACGCTCTACCTTTGCTTCCTCAGCCATAAAGTTCATTGCCTCATCAAATTCAGGCCATGCAGAAAGCATGATTGTTTCCTCTTCGTTCTGAAGTGTGCAGAAGATTTCTTCTGTGATGAATGGCATAAATGGGTGAAGCATCTTAAGTGCATTTGTAAGTGCAAACTTAGCTGTCCAAAGTGCAGCATTCTTGCTTGCTGTATACTCCTTAGAATACATACGAGGCTTTACGATTTCGATGTACCAGTCGCAGAACTCGTCCCAAATAAAATCATATACCTTTTGAACTGCTATACCAAGTTCAAACTTATCCATATTTTCTGTTACATCTTTGGCTAATGTGTTTACCTTAGAGATAATCCACTTATCCTCAGTAGCAAGGTCTGCATCAGCTGGCTTTGTAACTTCATTGTCAGCAAGATTCATCATAATGAAACGTGATGCATTCCATACCTTGTTTGCAAAGTTACGGCTGTTCTCAACACGCTCGTTGTAGAAACGCATATCGTTACCAGGTGCATTACCTGTGATAAGTGTAAGACGAAGTGCATCAGCACCGTATTTATCAATAATCTCAAGTGGATCGATACCATTTCCTAAAGACTTAGACATCTTACGTCCCTGTGAATCACGTACAAGGCCGTGGATGAGTACTGTAGAAAATGGGCTCTTTCCTGTGTGTGCATATCCTGAGAATACCATTCTGATTACCCAGAAGAAGATGATATCGTATCCGGTAACAAGTACATCTGTTGGGTAGAAGTAATCAAGCTCCTCTGTGTTTTCTGGCCAACCAAGTGTTGAGAATGGCCAAAGTGCTGATGAGAACCATGTATCAAGTGTATCCTCATCCTGCTTCATGTGAGTATGTCCGCACTTAGGGCAAACTGTTGGTGCCTCAGATGCCCTGGCAACAACTGTCTCGCCACACTTCTCGCAGTAGTATGCCGGGATTCTGTGTCCCCACCAAAGCTGACGTGAAATACACCAATCACGAATGTTCTCAAGCCAGTGTAAATATGTCTTATCGTAGTTCTTAGGAACAAATGTAAGCTCACCTGTCTTGATAGCCTCAATAGCAGGCTTTGCAAGCTCTTCCATAGCTACGAACCACTGTGGCTTAACCATAGGCTCTACAGTTGTCTTACATCTATCATGTGTTCCAACATTATGTGTATGCTCTTCAATCTTAACAAGAAGTCCCATTTCATCCATCTTCTTAACGATGATGTCACG
This sequence comes from uncultured Pseudobutyrivibrio sp., assembly GCA_946548305.1. Taxonomy (GTDB): domain Bacteria; phylum Bacillota; class Clostridia; order Lachnospirales; family Lachnospiraceae; genus Pseudobutyrivibrio. Next base: position 821 of record CAMNPQ010000112.1, on the reverse strand, counting down.
AGCTTCGTATCTATCCATGCCCTCGAATTCGCCACCGTTTGAATTGATAGTAGCATCGTCATTAAGGATATTGATCACAGGAAGGTCATGTCTCTTTCCTACCTCGAAATCGTTAGGGTCATGGGCTGGTGTAATCTTAACAACACCAGTACCAAATTCCATATCAACATATTCATCAGCGATAACTGGAATCTCACGATTAACAAATGGAAGTATTACAGTCTTACCAATGATATCCTGATATCTTTCATCCTTAGGGTTAACAGCAACAGCTGTATCGCCAAGCATTGTCTCTGGACGAGTGGTTGCAAATGTAACGAAGCGACCTGGCTCGCCAACGATTTCGTACTTCATGTGCCAGAAATGTCCTGCCTGCTCCTCATGCTCTACCTCAGCATCTGAAATAGATGTCTGGCAAACCGGGCACCAGTTGATAATACGGTTGCCCTTGTAGATATAGCCTTTGTTGTAAAGCTTAACGAATACTTCCTCTACTGCCTTTGAGCAACCTTCATCCATTGTGAATCTCTCACGCTCCCAATCAGCAGATGAACCCATCTTCTTAAGCTGGTTGATAATGCGAGTTCCGTACTCATCCTTCCACTCCCAGCATTTCTTAAGGAATCCTTCTCTGCCAAGGCTATCCTTTTCAATACCCTGCTTTTTAAGGTGTTCGATAACCTTTACCTCTGTAGCAATAGCTGCATGGTCAGTGCCTGGCTGCCATAATGCTGAGTAGCCCTGCATTCTCTTATATCTGATAAGAATATCCTGCATTGTGTTATCAAGGGCATGTCCCATGTGAAGCTGACCTGTAATAT
>CAMNPQ010000111.1 GCA_946548305.1 uncultured Pseudobutyrivibrio sp. | reverse complement strand
TCCTCATGGGCGCACTGCTGATAAATATAAAGCTGAATATCTGTAAAATTAACTATATGCAAATCTATAGGTCCAGAATACTTTGCTACCAGCTTTGCCAAATCCACAACCTTTTGCTTTGCCTGTTCAGATGTGTATGGTGGTGCATGGAAATATGTAGCAGAAAGGGTAACTCCTCTTTTAGCTATCATGTAGCCTGCAACTGGAGAATCAATACCACCAGACAAAAGAAGCATAGCCTTTCCTGCAGTACCAACCGGCATACCATGTGGTCCTGGAATTTCAGTTGAATAAATAGCAATATTCTCTCTCACTTCCACGTTAATAATCTTTGATGGATGATGCACATCCACATGCAGTGTAGGGAAAGCATCTAAAAGCCTTGCCCCTATCTCAGCTGCAACCTCCATGGAAGTCATTGGATACTGTTTGTTGGCACGACGCCCCATCACCTTGAATGAAAAATCCTTGTTCTCAAATTCCTCGTCCACATACTTAATAACAGCCTCAGCCATCTTGTCAAAGCCTTCGTCTTCAACAACGACAGTTGGGCATATAGCACTGATACCAAACACATGCTGTAGGGCATCAATAGCTTCATCATAATCGTATTCATCTTCTATTGAGATAAAAATTCTTCCGCTTTGTTTTTTTACTGTAAAATTCCCCTCTACAGGGTCAAGTGCTCTTTTTATCTGTCTTACAAGAGCGTCCTCAAAAACGTAGCGGTTTTTTCCTTTTACGCCTATCTCTGAATACTTAACCAAAAATGCTTGATATGTCATTTCTACCTTCCTTTATAAAACCATCATTGGAACTAATTCTGTTAAAGCTGCAATGGCTGAATCAACTTCATCAAAAGTATTTTCAGGGCAAAAGCTAAAACGAATAGTTCTCTCCAACAAATCCTTTTTAAGACCTATAGCCTTTAGTGTCTCACTAATAGCAGGCTTATTAGATGAGCAGGCAGAACCTGCTGATACATAAATATCGTAGCTGTCCTGTAATGCGTTTAGCATAACCTGAGCTTTTGTCCTATTTCCCATTATTGAAACACTGACAATATGAGGCGCACTGTTTTCATCCTCACATCCATTTATTGTGACACCATCTATCTTCTTTAAACCATCTATCAATCTTGCCCTCATAGCATACATATGGGAGCGATTTAAGTCAAGGTTTTCATAGGCTTCTTTTGCCGCAACACCCAGACCTGCAATAGCTGGAACATTTTCTGTGCCTGAGCGCATGCCACTTTCGTGACCTCCCCCGAGAATTTGAGGGACTAGTCTTACTTTATCTTTGATATAAATAAAGCCTGATCCTTTTGGGCCATGAATTTTATGCCCGCTGACAGTAAGTATATCTATATCAAGCTTTTTAGGGATAATTGCCATTTTTCCAAAAGCCTGTATACAATCTGTATGGAAAATGATTTCAGGATTTGCCTGCTTTACAAGCTTTGCAGCCTCTTTGATAGGCTGTACGCTTCCTATTTCATTATTTACCATCATTATGGAAACAAATATTGTGTCTTTACGAATGGCTTCCTTTAATTCATTTAAATCAATAATGCCATTTTCATCTGTTCCAATATATGTAACCTCAAATCCATCCTTTTCAAGAGCTTTTATAGGATTTAGAACACTGGCATGCTCGATTTTTGTAGTGATAATATGGTTTCCCAATCGTTTTTTTGCCTCAACAGCACCTTTTATTGCCAGATTATTTCCCTCAGTGCCGCCACTTGTGAAATATATCTCCTTTGGCTGACATTTTAAAATGGCTGCTATAGCTTCTCTAGACTCTTTGAGATAATCTTTACCCTTGTAGCCCATTTTATGTAGGGAAGAGGGATTTCCATAATTAATCTGTAAACATTCTTTCATTATTTCCACGGCAGCATCAGAACATCTGGTGGTTGCCGAATTGTCAAAATATATCATTTTATTCCTCACATTTAAGCATCAGCATGGATAGTGTACAAATAGCTGCTGTTTCGGTGCGCAATATCCTTCTACCAAGAGAAACGATACTACAGCTGTCCTTGGCTGCTTCTATTTCAGCAGAATCAAAGCCTCCCTCAGGACCAATAAAAACACCTATACTTTGTCCCTTTTTTATGGAATTAAGCACCTCAAAAGTGTCCTTCATACCATTTTTGCTCTCATAGGGCAAAAGTAATAAATCAAGGTTTTTGCCATATTCCAAAGCTTTCTTGAAGCCCATAACATCACATACCTTTGGAATTATGGAACGTTTGGATTGTTTTGCTGCAGTCAAAGCTATTGTTTGGTATCTTTGCAGCCTTGTTTTTTTCTTTTTATCATCCAGCTTAACAATGCAGTTTTTCATTTCTACAGGAATGATTTCGTAAACACCTAGTTCTACACATTTTTCAATGATAGTCTCCATTTTATCTCCCTTAGGCAAAGCCTGAAAGAGATATATTTTGTTTGAAAGCTCTGTAGATGAAACCTGTTCTTTAATTGTAGCTATAATCCTGTCAGAGGATATGTCAGAGATTTCACATAAATAATTGTCCCCAAAAGATGTGGAAACACGTATCTGCTCCCCGTTTTTTATCCGCACAACCTTGGATAAATGGTGCAGGTCATCCCCTAATATAGTAAATGTATTGTCTACTGGATTATCATTAACAAAAACCTGTTGCATATTCTTTATTTACGTGCGGTGATATTTACCCACTCGCCCTGATGGTTGATTTCAACAATGTTTAATCCTACATTTTCAAGAGCTTTTTTCACTTCATCTTCCTTGAAATCTATTATTCCTGAAGATATAAAATAAGCTCCTTCCTTTAAAGTGTTATATACGGCAGGTGCCATTCCCATGATAATATCTGCTAAAATATTAGCAACAACAATATCATATTTGTTATATCCTACTTTATCCTGCACAGCTTTTTCCTCAGTAAGGTTTCCAACATAAAAATCTCCTGCGGATTTTGGGATATTATTTACTTCGAAATTCTCATAGGTTGATGCGATACAATCCTCGTCGATATCCGTGCCAACCACATGGCAGTTTCCATTTAACATTTTATTGGAAATGATAGATAAAATACCGCTGCCACAGCCAATATCAAGTATTTCATCACCTGACTTTAAATATTTTTTTAGCTGTCTAATGCATAATTGGGTGGTTTCGTGTTTACCCGTGCCAAAAGAGACTCCTGGGTCTATTTCAACTACAATTCTATCCTTGTCCTCTTCCTTTAGCTGTTCCCAAGTGGGCTTAATCAAAATATCATCAATATAAAACGATTTGAAGAATTCCTTCCAGTTATTAATCCAATCCTCCTGTTTTGTAAGGGATGAGTCAATGGTACCAAGTCCTATATCCATAGTCTCTTTAAGTTCAGCTAATGCATTTTTGACCTGTGAAAGGGTTTCCTCATGATCTTCATCTTCACCTAAATAAAAGCACACTTTAGATGAGCCATCATCAGCAGGTAAATCAGGCTGGAGTTCTTCAAATTCTCCTCCTTGTTTTTCACCTGAAACCGGCACGTTGTTTTCAATTTCTATGGACACAATACCAAGTTCCATAAGCATCGCACTGACAAAATCTTCAGCGTTTGTAGTTGTATTTATAGAATATTTAATCCAATTCATAATAACCTCAAAAAAGAACTGCCAAAGTTTAACTATTGGCAGTTCATAATCTATTCGCCTTTTTCTGCTACAATTTTATCTTTAAGCTCTATGCATTTATCTTTTAGCTTTCTTGATGTGCTGGCTGATTGTATAAGTTTAGAAATAATCTTCATAGCAGTATCATACTTTTTATAGTATACCGACATGTTTGCAAGCATATATTCCACAGCCTCTGAAGCCATTCCACAGTACGGAGGTGTCTCCTGGGAAACAGCCTTCATAAATCCCTCGTATGCCTGTAAATAAAAGCCATCATATTCCTTTTGAACCATTTCTATTACTTTTGGATCAGCATCCTTCTTTTGCTCCAGCTCCTTTAGCTGAGCACGACGCAGCCATGCTATCTTGAGGCAAACATAAGCTTTTTCAGACATCTTTGCACGCTTTTTCATAGTGCATATCAATGCCAGCTTAAACTTTTCTATGGAATATTCATAGGAATATGTTTCAGGAAGCACTTCGCCAGTCTGAGGCTTAAAGCTGGAACAAAATTCAGCCCTGATAAGCTTTACTCTGGCAGTATCAATCTTGGCAAAAGTAGTATCAAGAGCGGAATAGCCACAATTTGGGCATGACACAACATCATATTTGCACTTATCTACATGTTCGTAGTTAGGTCTTAGGTCAAAATCGGCTTCTAATCGTCTAAGCTTAGTGTTTAGCACTGCTTTTATAAGAAATTCTTTATCGCACACAGGACATCTAACCTTTTTGTCGATAATGAAATCCTTTTCCTGCTTAACCACAGGAGGTGCCACTTTCTTTGGTGCTTCTGACTCCTTTTTTGGTTTGTCGTCAGCCAAAATATTAAGCTCTCCGTCCATGGAAAAACCAAATTTTTCCATTCCCGATAATAAATTCATGCTATATCCTTTTCCTAGGTTATTTATTAGTTGGTTGTAGGTAGCTTAAATGAACTCTTCAAAGATACAATTCTATTAAATACTAAAGCATCCTCTTTAGAGTCCTTTGCATCAACACAGAAAAATCCCTGTCTCACAAACTGGAAGCTATCATAAGCCTTTGCATCCTTTAGGGATGGCTCTACCAAGCAATCTTTAAGGACTGTAAGGGAATTTGGATTTAAATTTAAACTACCATCCTCATTATACACTCCTTTTTCTTCGTCCACAATGTTTTCGTAGAGACGAACTTCTGCCTTTAAAGCTGTCTTTGCAGCAACCCAGTGAATAGTACCCTTTACCTTGCGACCGTCTGGAGAATCTCCGCCTTTTGTAGCAGGATCATAAGTGCAGTGTACGCAAGTAACTTTGCCATTCTCATCTGTTTCATAAGATGTACAGGTAACAAAATATGCATTCATGAGACGCACTTCATTGCCAGGATATAATCTAAAGTACTTCTTAGGTGGCTCTATCATGAAATCTTCTCTGTCAATGTAGAGCTCCTTACCAAAAGGAATCTGACGATTTCCAAGCTCAGGATTTTCCAGATTATTAGGGGCATCAAGCCATTCTACGTCATCACTTTCATAATTGTCTATCACAAGCTTCACTGGGTCTAGTACAGCCATAACACGGCTTCTAGATGTCTTTAAGTCCTCTCTGATACAATACTCAAGCATTGCATAGTCAGATGATGAATTAGCTTTTGAAACACCTGAAAGCTCAACAAATTTCTGTATAGAAGAAGGTGTAAAGCCTCTGCGGCGAAGTGCTGCGATAGAAACAAGACGAGGATCATCCCATCCATCTACTATGCCATCCTCAACCAGCTTTTTAATATATCTCTTTCCAGTAACCACGTTTGTAAGGTACATCTTAGCAAACTCAATCTGACGAGGTGGATTTGCAAAGCCTGCGGAATTTACCACCCAATCATATAAAGGTCTATGATCCTCGAATTCAAGTGTACAGATAGAGTGTGTAATATTTTCGAAAGCATCCTCCAAAGGATGTGCGAAATCGTACATCGGATAGATGCACCATTTGTCCCCTGTGTTGTGATGTGTCATATGAGCAACACGGTACAAAATTGGATCTCTCATATTGATATTTGGTGATGCCATGTCTATTTTGGCTCTGAGAGTATGGCTACCATCCTCATATTTGCCTGCTTTCATATCCTCAAACATCTGAAGGTTTTCTTCCACAGAACGGTTTCTGTTAGGATCTTCTTTACCTGGATGCTCAAAATCGCCCCTGTACTCTCTCATTTCCTCAGCTGAAAGATCTGAAACGTAAGCTAAGCCCTTTTTAATAAGGTCAACTGCCACTTCATACATTTTGTCAAAATAGTTTGATGCAAAATAAAGGTGTTCTCCCCAATCTGCTCCAAGCCATTTAATATCAGCCTTTATAGAATCAACAAATTCTACCTTTTCTTTTGTAGGATTTGTATCGTCGAATCTCATATGAAACTCGCCATTATATTTTTTAGCCAAACCATAGTTTAAAAGAATAGATTTTGCGTGTCCTATATGTAAATATCCGTTTGGCTCTGGTGGAAAACGTGTGCATACATGGTCATATACACCTTCCTTTAAATCCTTGTCAATTTCAAGTTCAATAAAATTTTTACTAACTGCTTCTTCGCTCATTTTTATACAATCCCTTCGTGTTTCTATAGGCTTCTTCCTTTGGGAGAAGCTGTCAGCTTTTGCTGACTGATGAGGGTGTCCCCTCTTAAAATCTTAAATCTAGTGTATATGTGTATGCGTAAACAAATGGTCTGAGCAATATTCGTAATTTCCATTACATTTGCTACAAAATCTAAATTCCAGTTCTGGATTAGATATTTCAGTTCTGCCACACACTGCACATTTGTGTCTAGAAATCGGTGTGCCGTCTCTATACTGAGTACGTGGTGGTGTGGCATTTCGCTTAAACTCAGCGCGCCTGTGAATTTCCTTTGGATTAAAACGCTGCACGTTTCTTGTCAACAAGAAGAAAATCAAAAAGTTTAAAAGTGAGGCAATAATTGGTACAGCGGCAAACAATGCCCCTGCAATCACATAATTTGCAACCTCATATCCTATGATAACAAGATAAAATATAGACATCCATTTCATCTTTATAGGAATAATGAAATACAAAAGCACCTGCATATCTGGAAAGCACACAGAAAAAGCCAAAAATATGGATAGATTAATATAATATGTGCTGATAAAAGGTCCAATGGAGATTGCAGTACCGTAAATTGCATAGGTGATAAAGGCTCCTATAATGGTGAAGATAATGCCACCAAACATGTAAACATTAAATTTAAAGGCTCCCCAGGTGCGCTCCAAGGTAGTACCTAAGGAATAATAGAGCAAAAACATAAAAATAGCCCATATAATACTCTCCTGAGGTGGTATAACAACCCAGGTGATTATTCTCCATATCTGCCCATGTAAGATGTAATAAGGCTCTAAGGTTAAATAACTAAGGTAAGGAACCCCTGTAAATGTCTGACCAAAAGTCAAAAAATACCCTATGGCATAAGCACCTAAAAAATATATTATAAGGTTGTTAATAGCATATCTTCCAAATTTCTTTTCTAATTTGTCTAGCAAAGATTAAACCTCCATATAAAAGATTAATAAAAACAGCAAACTACTAAAAGAAGTCAAAAATATAGACTTTAAAGATTATAAACCTTTAAAGCCTATATTAGCAACTAAATTAAATATTTTTTATATCGTTTTGACCTATTACAGGAAATGTGCTCTAAGCTCATCTGAAGAGATTGGTGAAAGATATGCTGGAGCAATATCAAAAACAGTCTTTGCCCCCTTTACTCCTTCACTGTTTAACCTTGCCACAGCTCTTGCGTATGCTGTGAGCACTGCGCCAGTAAATTCTGGATTTGAATCAAGCTTAAGGCTGTATTCAATAACATGCTTGTTTCCCTCAAAGCCAGTTTCACCAGTGTAAATAACGCTTCCACCGTGTGGCAATCCACTGTGATTTTTCTTTAATTCTTCTTCTGAAATAAAGTTTACAGTTGTGTCATAATCTGCAAAGTAATTTGGCATCTCTTTGATTTCTTTTTCAATACGAGCCTTGTCTGCGCCTTCTTCTACCACTACATAGCACTCTCTTGTATGCTTTTCTCTTGTGGAAAGCTCAGGATTCTCACCAGCTCTAACTCTATCAAGCGCATCCTTAACAGGTACTGTATACTGTCTGGCATCAATAACACCATCTATACGGCGTATAGCATCTGAATGTCCCTGGCTAACACCTTTACCCCAGAAAGTATATGCCTCACCCTTTGGCAGGATTGCTGTGGCATATAAACGATTTAAAGAGAACATACCAGGATCCCAACCACAGGAAATAAGTCCTATTTTACCAGCTTTTTGAGAAGCATCATCCACATTTTTAAAGTGTTCTGGAATTCTTGCGTGTGTATCAAATGAATCAATTACATTATAAAGCTTAGCATATTTTGGAGTCATCTCTGGCAAATCTGTAGCACTACCACCACAGATTACAAGAACATCAATATCTTCTTTACCGGTATCCAATTCTTCAGTGGATTTAACTGGCACATTCGATTTAACTGAAACAGTGCTTGGATTTCGCCTTGTGTAGATGGCAACAAGCTCCATATCCTCGCTCAGAGTAACAGCAGCTTCCACACCTCGCCCCAAATTACCATAACCTAAAATACCTACTTTAATCATAATTGTTCCTCCATTTAATGTCATTTGAAAATATTATATATTCCTATTTAATTTTATGCAATCGATTTTCACCATTTTATATAATAAGCTCTACTAAAAATACTATCACGCAACACAATACAGATACTTTAAACATACTATAGCCTTTGTAGGAGCCGATTACTCCTCCAGCTAGAGCAGCAAAACCAGAAAGTGGACTTTGTGTTGCTGTGAGAATAGCGGGAAAAGTCATAACAGCAAGTGTAACATATGGAACGTAATACAAAAAGGATTTTATAAATCTGCTTTTTATTGGCTTTCTAATAAGTGTCAATGGCAAAACTCTGATAATATAGCTGACTATCGCCGCCACAAATATGTATATGTAAATATTACGCATCTTCCACCTCCTCATGAGGGAATACAAAAG
>CAMNPQ010000110.1 GCA_946548305.1 uncultured Pseudobutyrivibrio sp. | reverse complement strand
AAAAGACCAGCATCCCAGTTTACCGTGTATTTGATTTGGTAAATGGCAACCATATCTTCACTACAGATGCAGCTGCTCGTGACCTGTACTTGGCAAACGGCTACAGAGATGAGGGCATAGCTTGGTATGCACCTGCTACAGTAGGACGTAAGGTATACAAACTTACTGAAACAAAATCAAATAAAGTGACCTACACCACATCAAAAGCAGAAGCAGACATGCTAATAGAGGCAGGCTTCACCTGCGAGGATGCTGAGTTTGTAGTTTACTAAAAAATGACATAATAAATAATGTCGGAAAAGTAGAAAAATAATGGCGGCTTTTGCAATTGCAAAGGTCGCCAATTTTATGCATAATAATATTGTCCGAAACCGAACAATATAATTAAAGGAGGGTTTATAATGAATATTGAAACAATAAAATTGTGGGAAGACAGAGACGATGTGGAGCTTACCTGTTTTTTAAATATTCAGGATCCATTTTTTAAAATCAAGAGAAAGCGTCCTGCGGTAATTGCAGTGCCAGGGGGAGCATATCAGACTTGCCCAAGACATGGGCATGAGGGCGACCCTGTTGCTATGACATTTGCAATAGATGGATATCAGGGATTTGTGCTGGAATATTCCAATGCCACAAAAGCACCTGAGGGAAAAGCTCTATTTCCAGCGCAAACTATAGATATGGCAAAAGCTATTTTAACAATAAAAGAACATGCAGAAGAATGGGACATAAATCCTGACGAGATATCTATTGTAGGATTTTCTGCCGGTAGCCATGTGTGTGCCATGTATGCCACTACCTACAACACCTGCAATAAAGATATGCTGGTTGAAAAACTTGGGTGCAAGGCTGAAGACCTGGATATTATGTCGGCTATGTGCATTTACGGTCTACATGATTATGTGCTACAGGAGGATTTTAATGCCAGGACTCAGAATTTCATGTCAGATGGAAAGGCAAATGTTCCAATTTTTGGATGCGAGCATCCAGATGAGGAAACTCTAAAAAAATATAGTCCTGTAGAAAATGCCACAGAAAATATGCCACCAATGTTTTTAGCTCATGCGACAGATGATGGTTTGGTTCCAGCTATGCATACTATCAGAATGGCTGAAAAACTCCAGACTATAGGAGTGCCTTATGAGTGCCATCTTTTCCAATATGGAAATCATGGCTTTGCATTAGGCAGAAATGTATTTGAACCATTTAAAGACAGCCTCACCCATGATGCCGCAGATTGGCTTCCTTTGGCAAAGAGATTTTTACAGCATTTGGTAGATGAAAGCACTTTGGTAAAAGAGGAGAATCCATTCAAGGATATGCCATTTTAATATGGAGTAAAGCTATTTTGTCATACATTAGCTAAACTTATACCATTATAAATATAAGTAATTTTACTTATAAACCAATTCATCCTAAAATAAGGATGGTTAGGAGAAATGGTAATGGTTGGAGTATTGCATTTACAGATATCAATTGTGCTTTTGATGGCAGTCGGAATTATTCTAAAAAAAATTGGAATGATATCGGAGCAGGGAAAAAATGAATTGACGAATTTAGTGATATATCTGGTGCTGCCCTGCAATATTTTAAAAGCCTTTATGATAGATTTTAATGATGGCATGGCAGAGGACTTCATTGCCATGATTATAATATCTGTATTCATCCAAATTTTTTCAGTTATTTATGGCAGGCTTAGCTTCAGAAAGCTTTCAGAGAAAAAAAGAAAATGCGTAGCCTATGGTATTATATGTTCTAATGCGGGATTTTTGGGAAATCCTATCGCTGAGGGGCTTTATGGGGACTATGGTTTGCTGCTGGCTTCAATATTTTTAATACCCCTTAGGATAATGATGTGGACTGAGGGTGTGGCATCATTTTCTGGGGAAAAGGATATAAAAAGTACTGTAAAAAAAGTGATTACACACCCCTGCATTCTGGCATGTATTCTAGGTCTTGTTATAATGCTCACAGGAGTTGGATTTCCAGAACCTGTGACTAAAACAATAGGCTTTATAGGGGCATGCAACACAGCTCTTTCCATGATTGTTATAGGCACAATATTGGCAGATACCGATATAAAGTCTTTCATAGATTTAGACGTTTTAAAGTACTGTGTCCACAGGCTCGTAATTATACCAGCGATTGTATTTGTTGTATTGAAAATCATCGGTATTTCAGGAATAGTGCTGGGGCTAAGTGTCATATTGGTGGCTATGCCAGCAGGTGCTACCACAAGTATTCTCGCGGAAAAATACAAAATGGAATCGGAGTTTGCCACTAAACTCGTGGTGGTTTCCACGGCTTTATCGGTAGTAGCTATTCCAGTATGGAATTATATACTAGGTGCTGTTAGCTAAAAATTATCATGGAGGGTTTTGATTATGAAAACTATCAGCTATAAAATATCAGAGCATGCCTTTTTGACAGGTTTTATACATGAACCCAATGAGGAGATGGGCAATATTGACAATTTTCCTGGCATATTAGTGTTGCCAGGGTGAGGCTTTAGAACAGTGAGTGCTAGAGAAGGCGAACCCGTGGCATTAGCATATTTTGCGAAGGGCTATCAAAGCTTTGTACTAAAATACACCACGGTTACAGATGACCCTACAGCTACTATTGATGTGCCCATGAAAGAAACTACTGATTCTATAACATATCTGAGGGAACATGCCACTGAGCTTAATTTGCAAAAAAACAAAATTTGTCTGGTGGGATTTTCAGGGGGAGGACATTTGGCAGCGGCAGTTTCCACTCATGGAGCTGTTCGGCCAGACGCTTTGATTTTAGGCTACCCTGGAATAGTTCATAATGATTTGCGTGCAATGGATTGTCCCGATATATGTGAATCTGTAGACGAGGCAACACCAGAGACTTTTATGTTTGGCATGAACAGGGATTCAGTAACTCCACCTCAGCACATGCTCTCCTTTGCAAAAGCCCTGGATGAAAAACAAATTCAGTTTGAAATGCATATGTTTAAAGGTGTAGGGCATGGGCTGTCCTTAGGCACGTCACTTACCAGCTCAGGCTTTGCCGAGGATGTGAAGCCTAGATATGCCAAATGGTTTGATATGAGTATAGAATGGCTGAAAGAAACTTTTGGTGATTTTAAATTGTACGGTGTCAACGACGGAAGGGATACTAAATATAATATTGACAGAAATTTGAAGGTTTTGTTTAGTGATGAAAAGGCTAAGGAGCTATGCCTCAATAAAATGCCGGTTTTAGCTGAATTTTTAAGTGAGACCCAGATGGTAGAAATGACACCCCGCAAAATTAATGGATTTATGAAAACTATTTCCTTTGATGAATTGATGGAACTTGATAGAAAGCTTTGCGAAATCTGAAAAAATAGATATTATTCAGATGGTTATATTAGGGGTATTATAAAAATCCTATTTGTAAAAGCTTGTATATTCTATTAAAATTAGAGCTAGAGTTTTTTGTTGGTCTTTAGGATTTCGTTTTGGAGGAATATGTACATGAAAATAGGATTTATTGGAACTGGAAATATGGGCAGTGCCATGATGGGAGGAATCATTTCCTCTGGTATGGTAGATGCAAAGGATGTTATGGCAGCGGATATTTTCCAGGCTACCTTGGATAGGGTTAGTGAAGCTTATGGTGTAGCAACCAGCACCAACAATAGAGATATAATTGATTTTGCAGATATAATATTTCTGGCAGTGAAGCCACAGTTTTTAGCTCATGCCATTGATGGCATCAAGAACATGGATTTTACGGATAAGCTGGTGGTTAGCATTGCAGCAGGACAGTCCCTTGAGAGACTTACCGAATTGTTTGGTAAACAGCTAAAGCTTATTCGTGTTATGCCAAATACACCTGCCCTTGTTGGCGAAGGGATGAGTGCATTAAGCCCAAATGAGCTTGTGAGTGACGAGGAAGCAAGGGATGTGTTAAAGCTTTTTGAATCCTTTGGCAAGGCTGAAATCATTCCAGAAAAGCTGCAGGATGCAGTGGTGGGAATCAGCGGCTCTTCGCCTGCTTATGTGTTTATGTTTATTGAGGCTTTAGCAGATGGTGCTGTGGCTGAGGGAATGCCTAGAGCGCAGGCTTATAAATTTGCAGCCCAGGCAGTGCTAGGCTCAGCAAAGATGGTACTGGAAACAGGAGAGCATCCAGGGGTACTGAAAGACCAGGTTTGCTCACCAGGAGGCACTACTATAGAAGCTGTGGCTACACTAGAGGCACTTGGATTTAGAAATGCTGTAATTGAGGCAGAGAGGGTTTGTATAGACAAATCTAGACAACTATAAAATAAAAATTCTTGGAGCTACTTAAGGAAGAGCTCACAAGAAATAGGCTGGCTTGGATATTAATCTAAGCCAGTTTTTTTGTCTTTAAGGAAAAGAAATGCAGTTTTTGGAATGTCCTAAAAGTATATATATGCACAATAAAAAAGATATAACTTCCTATATATTTTATATTTCTATAGTTTAGCCACTATGGTAAAATTAATATATTGTAGATTTTTGTTTTTCATCAGAAAAACGGAAATCGTATCTGACCAACTTTTACATGTAATGGAAAAGTTGTCCTGCAAAGCAGGATTCTTGCTGACAATTTCATTGTTAAGTCAGCAAGAAGTCGTAGATTTTATTTAAGAGGAATTTAAGGATGAAAGTTAGTTATAACAAGTTATGGAAGTTACTTATTGATAAGGGCATGAAGAAAACTGATTTGATAGAGGCTGTTAAGACAAGCCCAAACACAATTGCCAAGATGGGAAAAAATGAAAATATCTCCATGGATGTTATCACCAGAATCTGTGAATATTTAGGCTGTGATGTTGGTGACATAATGGAAATGATTCCAGATGATGGAGGAAAACCGTAGGTGAAGTTTTAGAAATGCCAATAGAAATGCCAGATGATAAGAAGTTTAAGGACTTCAAATAATAAGAGGTGATTTAATGTCAGAATTCTACGAATTACAGGAAAATACAAATAGGGAAGATTTAAAGCAAGTGCTTCGAAAGCTTATTAATAATTGGGAACATGAGGTAGTTGAATTTAAAGAAGCTACTAATGATTACGATAAAAACAAAATTGGAGAGTATTTTTCCGCAATTAGTAACGAAGCAAACTTAAAATCACTGCAGTATGGCTGGCTTATATTTGGCGTTAGAAATAAAGACAGGGTGGTAGTTGGCTCGAATTATAGAGATACAAAAGGGCTAGATGCGATTAAATTAGAGATTGCTCAGAATACTACAGGAAATCTCTCATTTATTGATATTTTTGAGCTGAGTGTAGAAGTAGAGGGCGAAAACCGTAGGGTAATAATGTTCCAGATACCTGCAGCTGAGACAGGAATACCTACTGCATGGAAAGGACATTATTATGGGAGAGATGGAGAGTCGTTAGGACCGCTTTCTAGTGATGAATTTGACAGAATACGTGGACAGGAAAAGAAAGACTGGTCAAAACAAATCCTAGAAGATGCCACAATTGATGACTTAGATAAAGATGCAATCGCCCTTGCACGCCAAAAATATAAAGAGAAGATGGGAAAAACTCATATCTCTAAAGAAGTTGATGGTATGAGCGACGAAGAGTTTCTTACAAAATTAAAGCTCATTATCAATGGCAAGATTACAAATGCTGCAATGTTACTTTTGGGAAATGAAGATAAGGATTATTTATTTGCATCTGCACCAGAAGCAGCTTGGCGTTTGTACAATTCAAAAAATGATATTAGCGATTATGAGATATTTAAGATTCCATATATTACGCTGAGCGACAGATTGTTTGGTAGAATACGAAACCTTACATATAGATACATGCCAAATCAACTGACGCTCTTTCCAATGGAAACAACTCAGTATGATATGTGGTTATTACGTGAGCTTTTGAACAATTGTATAGCACATTCTGAATATACTATTGGAGGAAGAATCATTCTTAACGAGTTTGAGGATAAGCTTATGTTGATAAATCCAGGTTCATTCCTTCCAGGAGCAATCGAGCCAGTACTTGAGCCTAGCTATAATCCGCCGTTTTACAGAAATCAACTGTTAGCGGAAACTATGGTTAAGCTGAATATGATTGATTCGCAGGCAATGGGTATTAGAAGGGTATTCAGAATACAGCAAGAAAGATATTTCCCAATGCCAGATTATGACTTATCTAACAGGAATCAAGTATCTGTAACTATTTATGGTAAATCCCTTGATGATAACTATATGCATGTACTTTATGATAATCAGGATTTGGATTTACAGACAGTATTTTTGCTTGATCAAGTTCAGAAAAAACATGAGCTTCCAAAAGAAGGCGTGAAATATTTGAGAAAGCTAAAACTCATAGAAGGAAGATTAAATAATTTATATATTTCAGCCACGGTCGCAAAGAGTACAGAACAAGAAGCAGAATATATAAAGCAGAAAGGCTTTGATGATCAATACTACAAGGATATGATTATTGAATATTTAAAGCAATGGAAAAAGGCAAAGAAAAAGGATATTAAGAACCTTTTGTGGGATAAATTACCAGAAGGTCTTACAGATGGACAAAAGGAATCTAAGATTAAGAACATGTTGCATGCACTTGCAAATGAGGACTTAATAATGACAGATTCAGATAATAAGCGATTGGCTAATTGGATTTTAAAATAAAACATTTAACCAATCGTAACCAATAAAATAGAATGCCTTGTAACGTAAATACGCGCTAATATGGGCTTTTGGATTGGTTAAATTGGTTAAATAGCTTACTTGATAATTTGATGAATCCAGGACAGGTATATACTGTCTCGCATGGTAAATCTGGAATGATATACACAAGGAGGCTTTTAGTATTAGAGATGTCGCGGTTTAGTAGGCGGCATCTTTTTTTGTATACAAAAAAGAACAGGAAATAATGAAAAAAACAAATTTAGATATTATTTTTATGTTATAGTAGGATTGTGAAAAAATAAACGATATTTTTTATCAATAAAAAATGGACTCAAAATCAAAAGATTTATTGGAAAAACTGAAAAATGAACACAGCCTTGATATAAAAGACTACGAATATCTTTTGACAAACAGGGACGAGAATCTAATGGATTTAGCAGCAAGCTATGCCAGAGAATTTCAGCAAAAATATTATGGAAACAAAGTCTTTATACGAGGTCTTATTGAGTTTACCAATTTCTGCAAAAATGATTGCCTTTACTGCGGAATTAGACGAAGCAATCAAAAATGCGAAAGGTATCGTCTTTCCAAAGATACCATTATAGCTTGCGCTAAGGAAGGGTATGACTTAGGCTTTCGTACCATTGTGCTACAGGGTGGAGAAGATTATACATACACTGATGAGATGCTTTGTGACATCATCTCAGAGATAAAATCTGCCCATGAGGATATGGTTGTGACTCTTTCTATTGGGGAAAGAAGCAAGGAAAGCTATAAAAAATACTATGATGCTGGTGCTAGACGCTATCTTCTAAGACACGAAACGGCAAATCCAAAGCTGTATGCTCGTCTTCATCCAAAGGAGATGTCCTGGCAAAATAGAATGGATTGCTTGAAAAATCTAAAGGCTATAGGGTATCAAACAGGGGCAGGTTTTATGGTTCAGTCCCCTGGTCAGACAGATTATGACCTGGCTATGGATTTGAAATTCATAGAAGAATTCAAACCGGACATGTGCGGTATTGGTTCATTTATAAGTCACAAGGATACACCATTTGCAAAGGAAAAAAGTGGCACTTTAGAGGTTACATTGTTTTGTCTGTCATTGATTAGACTGATATATCCTCAAGTGTTGCTTCCAGCCACCACTGCGCTTGGGACTATCCATCCAAAGGGAAGAGAAATGGGGATTTTGGCTGGTGCCAATGTGGTGATGCCAAATCTTTCACCCACTAATGTTAGAAAAATGTATAGCTTGTATGATAATAAAATCTGTACAGGGGATGAGGCTGCAGAGTGCATAAACTGTTTAAAACAGAGGATTGCTTCTGTGGGCTATGAGGTAGTAACAGCCCCTGGGGATAGAGTAGGTCACTGTTTTTCATCAGAAAGACACTGATTTATATGTAGTAAGAGGTAAAAAATGTACAACGTAAAATCATTAAAAGCAGAGGAATTTATCGACCATCAGGAAATTTTAGAGACATTAGATTATGCCGAAGCAAACAAGGACAATTTTGAATTAATCGAAGAGTTGCTGGAAAAGGCTCGCCCTAAAAAGACAAAGGAAGGCTGTGTCTGCAGCGGATTGACCCATAGGGAAGCATCAGTGTTGCTTGCCTGTGAAGAACCTAAATATATAGATAAAATGTATGAAGTGGCACAGGAAATCAAGGATGCATTCTATGGAAATAGAATAGTGCTTTTTGCACCACTGTATTTATCAAATTACTGTATAAATGGCTGTGTATATTGTCCTTACCATGCAAAAAACAAACACATAGGACGAAAAAAGCTTACCCAGGAAGAGGTAAAAGCTGAGGTTATAGCACTTCAGGATATGGGGCACAAAAGACTTGCCATAGAAGCAGGTGAGGATCCTGTGAACAATCCAATCGAGTATATCCTGGAATGTATCAATACAATTTACAGTATTCATCATAAAAACGGTGATATCAGACGAGTAAATGTAAATATAGCTGCAACAACAGTAGAAAACTATCGCAAATTAAAGGAAGCTGGAATCGGAACATACATCCTTTTCCAGGAGACATACAACAAAAAGAGCTATGAAGAGCTTCACCCAACAGGACCAAAGCA
>CAMNPQ010000109.1 GCA_946548305.1 uncultured Pseudobutyrivibrio sp. | reverse complement strand
AAGTAGGCGCGTCGTAAATCATTAACACCGTTATTCAAAACAATAGTCCTCCAAAAATTATTCCTGTTCAGAAGGCTCACTAGTCATTTCTGTAATGCCCTTCTTCCTGTCGCTTGACTGACGTAGCTTTATTCCTATAAAACCACCACATACACCCAAAGCAACGAGTATGATCATTTTAATTAGATAACTTGCAAAACTAGATAAAAATGCTGACATGGCAATTCCTCCTAATCACAATATTTAAAACCAATTAAATCTCATAACATACTTAGGTAAATTATAATCCAAAATATTTTCAAATTCCACCAGTAAATCAGAAAATTAATAATAAAATCACTAAAACTAAAAGATATATCATACAGGTATTACGCATTAGCTTCGTTGCTGTTCTAATATCCTTTGGTGAAGCAATATTATCATCATCTCCTATATGTCCATCCCTCAGCGTGATTCCCAGAGCACCAGCATATGCTGATACCGCTTTAAATCTATCCCTTAGGTGAATGTACTGGGCATTTTTCCCATTGAAATCACCTAATGTATGCTTTGCAGCAAATACTGTAAGTGCTCCATTTATCCTGTTTGGAATATATCCAATCAGGTAAATCAGCTTTGACGGATAAAATCCAAATGAGATATATCTGTTACTTCTGCTACCTCCATCGCTAACCCCCACCTGCACTTCTATGATGTGAAGCACGCGATACAAAAAACCTCCAACAGGTCCAAATAAAAACGCCATTAAAAACGGAGTTAATACAGACTCTGTAGCTTCGTTTGCTATATAGGGAATAGTCTCTTTGGTCAAACACTCAGCTGTAGTTGCTTTGCATTCAGAATCCGTAAATGTTTCTGCCATTCGTTTCATAGCATCAAAACCGCTACCATAGTATTCAGACATAACAGCTCTTCCACCATAAAACAGATAGCGCCCCTCTAAACACAGATAGGTAGCAAAAGCCTCAAAAATCACCCCTGTAAAAATTGATATTTCGTAAAACAGCGTGTTAAAAAACAGCACAATGACCAGCACTGGGGTTATCACTAAAAACAAAAGCCACAGGCCTAACTGCCTTTGTTTGGAAGGTTCTAACAATATTATTTCATCTCCTAAAAGTGCTCTATCTAAAAACCTGACATATTCTTTTATTGTGTCAAAGGGATTCCATATACTATATATTCTTCCAAATAATAAATCTAAAACTGTGCCAAGAAAAAGTGCCAACAAGTGATACTTAAACATTATTCTTCCCCGCTAAGCTATTTATTTCTTTTGTGATAGAACTGAAGCTGCTGAACATATCCCTGAAATCCGCTGTAGCTTTCATTAATATATTCAAGATAATCATTCTT
The DNA here is from genome assembly GCA_946548305.1 of uncultured Pseudobutyrivibrio sp. Taxonomy (GTDB): domain Bacteria; phylum Bacillota; class Clostridia; order Lachnospirales; family Lachnospiraceae; genus Pseudobutyrivibrio. Next base: position 7,445 of record CAMNPQ010000109.1, on the reverse strand, counting down.
AGAATAATCACTATAATCCTCAGTAATTATCTTTTTCATCCAAGTGTCAATTGGATAGCTTTCCATAAAATGAAAGCCATAAAGCATAATACAATTGGCAACCTTAGGACCTATGCCTTTGATTTGAAGCAATGCCGAATATGCATCCTCGTAGTTCATTTCACTGATTTTTAAGATGTCTAATTTTCCTTCCACTACCTGCTTTGAAATACCAATTATGTAATCTGCCCTGTAGCCTAAGGCTGTGCCATCCATAAGCTCATCCTCTGGTATGTATGCCAATACCTCAGCCTTTGGAAAATGTATTCCATCAGAATATCTGTCACAAAGACACTGAATGGATTTCTTTATCTTTGGAATATTATTATTCTGGGATATTACATAGGAAATAAACACCTCCCACAAATCCTGTCTTAATATTCTCATTCCAAAGGAATCCATAAGAGCTTCCTTTAAAAATTTATCATTAGATTTGCGTATAAGATTATTGTATTTTACATAATCTGTATTAAAATCAAAATAATTCTGCCAGAATTCCCACTGGCTCTCTTCACAGACAAAATCCCAGGTATCTGTTTCCTTATTTAGATAAAAATATACGTCATTGTCTCCAGAACATGCACTATAGGTATCAGGCATTCCGTCCGCCCCTTTTGTTTCGCGCTTCATCCTAAAGACCTGCCCCGAGTTCATTATAACCTCTGGATTAAATTCTTCTGCTGTAAGCTTTTTGTTAAAAACCATTCTAGTCCTCTATTTCAAATATCATATTTTCTCTATCTATATCAACTACCCGCTCCTTCAGGTTAGCCACATCTGGTCTGGTCTTAAACCTTTTTATCCAATGATATTCCTGCCACATATTCATAGGAAAAATGATTTCACAATCAATATTCTTTATAAAGTAGTCCATACCAAGGAAGTATCCATCCTCCCCCATTCTTCCATCCATAGGCACAAAACCTAAATCAAATTTTCTGTTAAGAATAGGTCTTAGATATCTTCTGTATTCCCTGCCATATTGCTCACCGTAAAGTTCGCCACGTCCTTCGGCGTTCCACCAGTTAAGAGTGCCTGCGAAGTATATATTGATGCCATTAACTAAAATAACGAATGCCACTCCAGCATCATTGGATCTTAGCGTCTCCACTGACATATCATCAATGGTGTATTTGTGGACAGGGCTGACAAATTTAGTCTTTTCTTTGTCGTAGGTACCCCTTTTTAATTTTATGTCTTTGGATAGAATATATTTTTTCACGTTATTTAGTTTTAAAACAGCTTCGCAAAAGTGATCTTTTCTACTATTACTTCCAAATACATATATAGGTTTATCCTCTGAAAAATCAGGCAGCCCACCTTTATATTCAACAGCACTGGCTATGGCTGCTTTATCAAAATAATCAAATAATAAATACCTATCCTGAAGTTCAACAACAAAGGAACTGTGCATCAAATAATATACCTTAACCATCTTATCCTCCTTAAGGTATTTTAACACACTTAAATAAAAAGGACATCCACAACCGTGGATGTCCTGATATTACTTACAATTATTTAGCTGCACGTGCAAGTGCTTCTTCGTAATCCTTTGTTCCTGCGAATACCTCGTTAGAATATGGATTTCCACCAATTCTAATAGCATTTCTAATGATTACAGAAATGCAAAGTACGTTGATACCAAGTGCCATCATAGCTACAAAGCCCTGCATTGTAGGATCTGCTGTGATACCCATAGCTGCAATAGCCTCGTTTGCTGCTGCTGTCTTACCCTGACCTGCCTGGTATAAAGCAATAGCCTTCTCATAAAGATCCATTGTTGTGATACCTGCCTCTGTAGCACCACCGTATACACGAGGAAGAACAGCTGCGAATGTACCCTTTAACTGGAATAGAGGCACTACCTGAGCCCACATACACCAGATTGCAAGTGTGTTAGCACGGTTCTGAATCCATGCGCCCTTGTTCCAAAGAGCATTTGCAAATGTAGGAGCAAGTAAAAGTGCAACACCACAATACCAGGTATGTGTAGGAAGGTTCAAATATGTATATTCGAAGTTCCATACATCATAAGCAATGATGAACCAGATTGTCATATCAGGCCAAAGCATATCTGACTGATTTTTATCATTTGAAGTATAAAGGTGAATACATCCTGTCATACAGAAGATGTTGATAAGTCCTGCGATTGCATTAACAACATTCCACCATCCACCGTAGATGAATACACCTTCGTTTGAACACCACCAAGCACCAGAAAGGTCTCCTGTGATTGCGTAAGCTGCAAGAGCAGACTCCATATCAGATACATTAGCAATCATGATGTTGGCTGCAACGATAAACCATGGCCACCAAGCAAACCATTTTTCTTTACCAATGCCCCACTTGTACTTAATCATCATAAAGCCAACGCATCCTATATCTGCTGCGTATAGCTTGAAGTAATGGAACCAGCCGTCCATATAAGCAACTGTTGGGTTTGAAGCTCCACCAAACATTCCGATGTGAGCCAAAATAAAATATACTGTTAAAATACATGGAATGATAACAAAGATAATCATTCCTCCAAGCTTGGTACGACGACCCAGCTCATTCATGATAATTAATCCAGCAAATACAAGGCACCAGCCGAGGATTTGCCAAAGATTAGTGATTTGGAAAAACATATCCAATCCTCCTTATTAATTTTATAGAGAAACTATTCTCTCCTCTTACAGTTTCTATTATACTATATGTGAATTAAATAACAATATCATTTTTAATTTCAATAAGAAAGCTAAATAGCCTTGCAGCATAATTCAGACAATGATAGCATAAGGCTGTTACAAAATAAAAAATGGTGGTGGTTTACATGAATAATGAAGAACTTAAACAGGCATTTTTACATAATGTTGAGCACAACTCTAAACGAGCACTGTCTGTTGTCACTTGGACTATAGCAGCTATTATTATCGGCTTATCCGTTGGTCTATTTGCCACTGCATTTGGACTGGCAATGCGCTATGTAATAGATTTCAGACAAAATCATCAGCAGTTAATATATCTTCTACCCTTTGGTGCCATCCTCATCACATTTATGTACAAAAAAATACTAAAAGTCAAGGATAGTGGCACTAATACTGTTATTGCTGCAATACAATCAGATGAAAGACTTCCCTTTAGACTGGCTCCTTTGATTTTTATTGCAACTCTCATAACTCACCTGGTGGGTGGTTCTGCTGGTCGTGAAGGGGCTGCCCTTCAGATGGGTGGGGCTATTGGAAATGGAATAGGACGAGTTCTAAAACTTAATTCTACTAACAAAAAAACTATGATTATGTGCGGCATGAGTGCAGCTTTTTCTGCTCTATTTGGAACTCCAATGGCTGCGGCTATATTTTCTATGGAAGTGATATCAGTAGGTATTATGCATTATGCAGCACTAGTGCCATGTGTCATATCTTCCATAGTCGCCAGGTTTATTGCAGAATATTTCGGACTTACATTGAGTGTTTATCCTATTGATACAATACCTAAATTTACCATTGAAACTGCAGTGATAATATGCGTATTTTCTATTCTTTGCGGCTTTATTTCAATACTGTTTTGTACAATGCTACATAAATATGAAGAATTTTTAAGTGCCCATCTAAAGAATCCTTATATCAAAGCATTTATCGGCGGTACTTCAGTATTGCTCCTCACTTTGATTGTGGGTAATCAGAATTACAACAGCACTGGCACAGCCATAATTGCATCCTGCTTTGCAGGAGCCGGCATATCCTTAAGTGCATTTCTATTAAAAATGATTTTCACCACCCTTACTTTATCCTGCGGATATAAAGGTGGTGAAATAGTACCTACTCTATTTATAGGGGCAACATTTGGTGCCGCATGTGGTCAACTAATAGGATTATCTCCTGCATTAATGGCTGCCGTTGGTATGGGCGCACTTTTCTGTGGTGTCACTAATGCACCTATTTCCAGTCTTCTCATTTGCTTTGAATTGTTTGGGTATGATGCAATGCCTTACTTCCTGCTTTCAGTGGCATTTAGCTTCTGGGTGTCTGGATACTCAGGATTATATCGTGCTCAAAAAATCGTTTATAGCAAATATCGCAGCAACTATATTGACAAACATACCCTGTAATAAAGCCCGCTGGTTACTATAACAAGCATTAGTGTTTCTTAGCTCAGCTTGAAATGCTTCGCTTAAGAAACCTAATAGCTTGTTATCTACCAGCTCATTAATATCCTTTATTCGCACTTCTCTACGAAATATAATCTGGCTCCGAAGTCCGGGAAATATCTTACATTTTCGTTAAAGCCTGTGCCTACGAAGCTTTGAGTAAGCTTTACACCATTTTCATTGAAATCGTCTCCGTATGCCTGATAATCCTCTGTCTCACCTGGCATTTTTACAAATTTGGCAATTACATTGTGCAGTACTCCATCCTGCTTCACATGCACTGGTGCCACTGTATTTACCAAGTCGCCAAATTCCTTCACGTTGTATTCTAGCTTACGTCCGAAGAAATGATATTTTGCATTGGAATCAAGCCCCGCTAAATTTATTCTGAGGTATTGTTCTCCAGCAACCACTTCCTTTTGCATAAGCATTGAAACAGCAGTCTCCTTTGTTTTATCCACAATGCTCCACTGGTAAATATTGTCTGCTCTGTGACGATAGAATTCCCCAAATTGTAAAGTCTTGCGGTATTTTTTGTATAGCTCAATCTGAGCCTTTACTGCTGCAATATCCTCAGCATTCATATCATTTAAATTAAGCTCATATCCAAGCACCCCAAAGCTTGCCACTGAAAATCTGGATTCTAATGGCGTTACTCGAAGTGTCTGGTGATTCGGACAGGCAGACACATGAGCTGTATAAGTGCATTGAGGATATCCATAGGAATATCCATCTTGAATAGCAAGTCGGCTCACTGCATCAGTATTGTCGCTAGCCCATATCTGTGGATAATAGCAAAGTACACCAAGGTCAAATCTGTTACCTCCAGATGCACAGCCTTCCATAAGTATATCAGGGAATCTTTCAGCGAGAGTCTTTAACAACCTATAGAATCCCAGCACATACCTGTGACTAACTTCCTGCTGTTTTTCAGGTGGCAGGTATTTAGAATAATAATCAGAGAAGTTTCTGTTCATATCCCATTTAATGTATGAAAGATTTGGTGTAGCAAATATATCACTCATCACATCAATCATATAGTCCACAACTTCTGGATTGCAAAAATCTAAAATCCTTTGGAAGCGCCCCTCTGAATGATCCATACCTGGAATGTCTATAGCCCAATCTGGATGTTTGCGATATAGCTCACTATCCACATTAATCATTTCTGGCTCGACCCAAAGACCAAATAGCATGCCTAAATCTGATATTTTAGTAGCAAGTCCTTCCAAGCCTCCAGGTAGCTTTTTCTTATTTACAATATCCCAATCTCCCAAGGCTCTATGGTCATCATTTCTGTTGCCGAACCAACCATCGTCCATAACAAAAAGCTCTATACCTGCATTTTTAGCTGTCTTCGCCAGCTTAAGTAAAGAGTTTTCAGTAAAATCAAAATATGATGCCTCCCAGCTATTTATAAGTACAGGTCTTTCTTTTTTCTTCCATGGATCGCGTGTAATATGCTCTTTAACAAATTCATGCATATTTAATGACATCTGCCTAAAGCCTGTTGCAGAATATGTAAGCACTGCCTCTGGTGCTTCAAATTCCTGCTCTGGCTCTAATGCCCATGAAAAATTTCTTGGGTTAATTCCGTATGCCACTCTGGTCTTTTTAAAAGGTGACACTTCTGTAGCAGAATAATGGTTGCCAGAATACACCAGATTAAATGCCCACACGTCACCTGCTGTTTCGGTAGCATCTTCCTGGGATACCATAAATAATGGATTACATCTGTTTGAACTGGTTCCTGTAAATGATTCGTTAACATATTTTCCAGCTGAAAGCACCACATCAGCCTTATTCATCTCCCTTGTCCAAGAGCCATGAAATGATGTTATCTTAAGTTCTGCCCTATCATAATCCATCACCATTGAAAGCATTCTCACAAGCTTCACAGGCTCTTTTGAGGTGTTGATAAATTTTGCTGAGCGGGTAATCACATCGCAATCTTCAAATACAGAATAAGCTAAAACAATACTATAGCCATGATTTTTATCTACACATACAATCTTTAAGGTTTCTACCTTACCTGTTTCATCATAAGATCCAGGTAGTGCTTTGTATTCTGGCTTTCCCTGTATTACCTCATAAGAATCAAAAACAAAATCAAGAGTGGTACTGCCATCTGCACATATAGCTTCCACCATAGGTTCACGGAAGTCACCCTTTCCAATAGTAGAAAGCTCCAGGCACACATCCTCCAGAGTTAAATCCTGATGGCTTCCGTCGTAAGTTACTGTATTTCCGGGAGCAAAGGCGCGCTTCTCAGCTAGTACAGATGATGAACTGCCGTGTATAAGCTTCCCATAATATAAATGCTCCAACTGACCTGTTTCCAATACTTGAAATGCGTATGTGGTATTTCTAGTATTTAACATAAATAGCTTTCCATCTGCTTTAATCATTTGACTCCTCCAGTCTTACCTGCGAGATTCAATTTCAGCTGAAATCTCTTTGATTTTTTCATCTGTTAAAATATATTTCTTTTTAAACCATATTATTGCAAAAACTAATCCTATAATAGGTATGATAGTCATTGTCATTCTAAGTCCCATCTTCTGAGACAATTCTACACCTGCTGAATAGTCTATCTCTGTAGCTGTTTCTGCTGTATCATTAGAAAGTGCCAAAACCTGCAAGGCTATAGCTGCTATCAATGCTGAAATACCTGAAGCTAGCTTTACCACAAATGTCTGCATAGAAAAAATTACAGATTCGTCTCTTCTGTTATTTTTAAGTTCTCCGTAATCTACAGTATTTGCAAGGAAAACCGTGGTGATAACTGCAAGCATTCCGTTTGCTGCAAAAATAAAGAACCCTGGTATAAACAATAAATACACATTATTCATAGTGGTTGATGCAAGTAATAAAAGAGAAATATATCCTGCAATAGCCATACCCATACTAATGAAATAAATCTTTATAGATGTAAAAAATCTTCTAAGAAATGGATACAAAAGCATCATTGCAAGAATCTGTATTCCACCGCCAAATGTGGAGAATAAGGTGTAGTCACCTCTCCATTCGATTCCACCAAAATCATATTTAAAGAAATATATTACAAGATTAGATGTAATGTAAATAGAGCAGTTTACAATGACAATTGCAACAACCACCGCCATTGCCTGGTCATTTTGAATCAACGCCTTAAACATTTCCCCAACAGATGCAGTTTTCATATCAACTGTTGATTTTTCCTTCACAAATGTACAACAGATTACTGTAAAAATAACAAACAGTACAGCGATTACAATGGCAAAATAAGAAAAGCCTA